>JBIKMQ010000022.1:0-10547 GCA_044359215.1 Candidatus Chromulinivoraceae bacterium | reverse complement strand
ACACCTTCAGTCCCGCAGCCCGGCTGGAACCGTCATACGCGAAGGCCACATGGGTCCATGCGCCGACGGGTGCGACCTGGCGGGTGCGCACCTTGAGGGCATTGCCCGGCCACATGTGGTGCAGTCCGACCGCGACCCTCCCGTCCTCCATCAGGATCTCGTAGCCGCGGCTGCCGGCATCCATCCAGGCCGAGCTGTGGTGGATGACCGTCTGGCGGGGCACGTGCTGTGCGGGACGGATCCACAGGGCCAGCGAAAACGGATCGACCCGCGAAAAATGGCCGATGCCCGGCATGGACACGCCGTTCTCGCCGCTGAGCATCAGCGCCTTGCCGAAGCGCCCCTCCACAGCCTGGGGGGACTCGAAGGGCTGGGCCCGATGACCGCCCACGGCGCTCGGGTAGGCGTTGGACACCATCGCGTCGAAGGAGAACCGGGCCACCGCGCCGGAGACCTCGGGGGGCTTCCCCGCCGACTCCACTCGCCAGGTGTCGAAGGCCGGGCGGGCCGCCTGGGCGACCTCCCGCAGCCGGGCCTCCCCCGCGCGGATGCGGGCGTTGAGGTCCTTGAGCCTGGCGTCCTGCTCCGGGGTGCTCAGGAGCAACGTCGGCACGGGCATGATGTCGCCGAAGTACACGCTCTGTCCGGACTCGTCGATGTTCTGGAAGAAGGCGAAGAGCTGGTAGAACTCCTTCTGGGAAATGGGGTCGAACTTGTGGTCGTGGCACCGGGCACACTCGAAGGTCATGCCCAGGAAGGCCGTGCCGAAGGTGTTCACGCGGTCCACGTTGTAGGCCACACGGTACTCCTCCTCGACGATGCCGCCTTCCTCGTTCTGCAGGTGCAGGCGGTTGAAGGTGGTGGCCAGGCGCTGTTCCTGCGTCGCGTCGGGCAACAGGTCGCCCGCCAGTTGCCACTGCACGAACCGGTCGAAGGGCAGATGCCGGTTGAAGGCGCCGATGACCCAGTCGCGCCAGGGCCAGACGGGCCGGTAGCGGTCGGCCTGGAACCCGTGCGTGTCGGCGAAGCGGGCGAGGTCGAGCCAGTCGGTGGCCATGCGCTCGCCGTAGCGGGTCGAGCCCATCAGGCGTTGGACCTCGGACAGGTAGTGTTCCCGGGTGGGCCGCCCCTCGAAGGCGACGATCTCCTGCGGCGTCGGCGGCAGGCCGGTGAGGTCCAGGGACAGGCGACGCAGGAGACGACCCGGCGCTGCCGGCGGGGACAACCGCTTGCCCGGCCCGAGCTGGGCCAGGACGAAGGCATCGATGGGGTTGCCGCTCTTCCAGGCCCGCGGTTTGGGAACCTGGGGCAGGACCGGGGGCACGAAGGCCCAATGCTGGCCCCAGCGTCCCCCGTCCTGGATCCATCGGCGGAGGAGCCGGACCTGGTCGGCGCCGGGCCGCTTGCCGGTCTCCGGCGGGGGCATCACCTCGTCGGGATCGGTGCTGGCCAGGCGACGGATGATCTCGCTCTGGTCGGCCTTGCCAGGGACGACGGCCGTCTTGCCGCTCTTACCCGACCCGAGCGCACCTTCCTGGACGTCGAGACGGAGGCCCCCCTTGCGACCGGTCGTCGAGGGGCCATGGCACTGGTAGCAGTATTCCGAGAGGATGGGCTGGATGTCGCGGGCGAAGTCGACCCCGGCCGCGCGCAGCCACCCGCCGGCCAGCAGGAGCACCAGCACCGAACCCCTCAATGGCAGCATCGAGACCATGGGAATCACGACGCTGAGTGTGGAGGAGTCTTCAATCGAGGCGATGGCAAACTGTCACCCGGTCTTGCCGGCGAATAGGCTTCCCGGGGACGGAAAACGGGGGCGACAGCCCGTGGCCATCGCCCCCGTTTGCGGAGCACCCCCCGGGCTCGGCCCCGGGGGTCCATGCGGGGTCAGGTCACTTGGCGAAGGCCTTGTGCTGCGGGTTGCCACCGGACTGCAGGTAGGCCACCAGGTCGAGCAGTTCGTCCCGGTTGAGGGGGTTGATCATGCCGGCCGGCATCAGCGACACCGGGTAGGGCTTGCGGCCCTTGACCTGGTCGAGCGCCACCGCCGTGAACTCCTCGGGGTTCCGCGGGTCGGCCGTCACCACGAGCTTTCCGTTCTCGGCGTAGGCCCGGCCCACCAGCGTGGAACCGTCGGCCAACTGAATCTCCTCCGAACCATACTGGTCGGAGATGACCTTGGAGGGCTCGATGATGTTCTCCATGAGGTCGCGCAGGGTGTAGCGCGAGGCGACGCCGGAGAGGTCCGGACCCACGCCGCCGCCGGCCCCGTCGAAGCGGTGGCAGGCCGCGCAGCCGACCGAGTTGTACATGGCCTTGCCGTTCGCGAAGCTGCGTCCCTTGATGCCGCCCGAGGCCATGGCCACGGCCTCGTCGACCGAGTAGGCCTTGCCGGGCCCCTTGGGCGCCGCGTAGGTCGGGTCGCCACCGGTGGCCCGGCGGGTGGAGATCTCCTCGTAGGTCTTCCGCTCGGCCGTGTCGGCGACGGTCGCCAGGGCGTCCTTGCGGATGTTCTCGAGGAAGCCGCGGAAGCTGTTGCCGCCCTGCCAGGGGGCCGTGCGCGGGAACCAGCTGAAGAACGATTTCCGCAGCGCCGGGGTCCAGCCCACCTTGGCTTCGCGCAGCAGGTAGGCGTAGGCGATCTGCTCCTGGTTCGGGCGGCTGGCCGTGGCCTGGGCGAAGGCCCCGGCGTAGCCCCGGTTGCGCTCGAGCAGGGCGTCGCTGGCGTAGCGCACGTCGGAATCGTTGGCCGTGAGCATCAGGGGCACGCTCTTGGCGACCACCGTCGAGGAGCCGAGGCGGATGAGCGTCCCGACGAGCTCGCGATTCACCAGCCGGCTGCCCGACGGATACAGGGCGTCCAGCCGGCGGAGGGTCGCCTGGAGGGTCTCGCCCTGCGGGTTGCCCTGGCGGATGAGCGCCAACTGGTAGGCACGCACCACGGCCAGCTTGGCCGGCTCGTCCAGCTTCCGCAGGTCCAGGCCATTCAGGAAGCCCAGCAGGCGGTCGCGATGCTCGGGCTTGCCGACGCGGGCCAGCGCGACGGCCCCCTCGATGGCCGCCCACGGCCGGGTCTCGGCGAACACCCGGTCGGCCCAGGCCGACACGGGCTGGCGCTCGATGGCGACCCGCGCGGCGTAGCGGACAAACCGGTCCTCATGACCCAGGCTCTTCCAGGCCTTGGCGACCGCCTCGGGCCCGGTCCCCTCGAGATGCAGGCGCTCGAGGTCACGCCGCAGCTTGGCCGCGGCCGTCAACTTCGGGGCCGGAGCCGGGGCGGTGCCCTCCTTGCCAACGTAGGTGACCCGGTAGACCGCCGACTCGGTCCCACGCCCGCCGATGGCGAAATACATCGCGCCATCCTTCGGGTGGATGAGCAGGTCGGTGAGGGGCAGCGGGCGGCCGCTGACGAACTCCTCCTTCTCGGCCTTGTAACCGGCCCCGTCCGGGGTCAGGTGGATGGCGTACATCGTGCCGTAGGTCCAGTCGTTGGCGAAGATCGCGTTCTGGTAGCGGGCCGGGAACTTGGCCCCCAGCCCCGAGGAGACGCCGGTGGGC
Organism: Candidatus Chromulinivoraceae bacterium; assembly: GCA_044359215.1. GTDB lineage: Bacteria > Verrucomicrobiota > Verrucomicrobiia > Limisphaerales > UBA9464 > SXXZ01. The sequence goes on along the minus strand of JBIKMQ010000022.1, from coordinate 6,989 downwards.
GACCCGGGCCCGATGTCCACCAGCGCCGGTAGGCTGTCGGGATAGTAGGTGGGCCACTTGCCCGCGCCGGACCGCCAGCCCATGTCGCTGCCGCTGGTGGCCATGGACACGCGGGTGGGACGGTACCAGGGCGACCCGGCATCCCATTCCATGTCGGAGTCGTAGGTGAAGAGGTCGCCCAGCGCGTTGAAGGCGATGTCGTACTCGTTGCGATAGCCGTAGCTGATGAGCTCGAAGCTCTTGCCGTCAGGGTCGGTTTTGCAGATGTAGCCACCCGGGGCCAGGATGCCGCGGGCGTGGCCATTGGCGTCCCAGAGGCGGGTCACCACCTGGTCCTCGTCCCACGACCGCGCGGCACGGGAAAGCTCCATGTGGTCGGGCAGCTTGGTGTGGTTGCCGCAGGCCACGTAGAGGCTCTTGCCGTCCGGCGACAGCACGATGCCGTGCGGGCCGTGCTCACCGCCGCCCTCGATGCGCCGAAGCATCTTCTCCTCGTCGTACTGGTCGTCGCCATCGGTGTCGCGCAGGCGCCAGAGGCCCTGGCGGCCGCCCTGTTCGTTGACCATGACATACAGGCTGCCAAAGGCGTGCAGCAGGCCGTGGGCGCCGCCGACGGCGTTCTTGAGCTTCTCGATCGTCGCCGGCGCGGAGGATCCCTGGGCGGCGAGGGTCAGGCGGTACAGGCCGCCGCCCTGGTCGCAGGCCACCAGGCGGCCCTTCGGATCCACGGTCATGCTCACCCACGAACCCTGCTGGGACTTGGGCACGGCGTAGATCAACTCGGCCCGGAACCCGGGCAGCAGCTTGATGTCGGCCGGCGAAATGACCGGAGCCGTGGCCGGCTTGCCGGGAGCGGCCGCACCGGACAGGGCGTTGCCCCAGGGCTGGTCACCGTACTTGGCGAGCACCTTGGCGGGCTTCCACTCGGACTTGCCGGGCAGCGAGGCCTCCCAGGAGCCGTCGCTCTCGATGACCGTCTGCTTGCCGTCGTTGTCCTTCAGGGTGAGCCGCGCCACAAAGCCGGCGATGTCACCCTCGTTCTTGCACTCGGCGCGCAGCTCATGGCGGCCGGCCTTGAGCTTGCGGGTGAGGTTGACCTTCGAGGGTTCGCTCCAGTCGGGGTTGGTGACCACCAGTTCGCCATCCAGGAAGACCTTCGCGCCGTTGTCGCAGGTGACGACGAGCACGGCCTCCTTGACCGAGCCGGCGACCTCGAACGATTTGCGGAGGTTCGCCGCCGGTTTGCTGCCGGGGCCGTCGGCCCAGATCCACGAGGTTTCGGCCTGCAGGGAAGCGGACGCGAGGGCCAGGACAGCCGCGACGGAACGCCACGAAAACGAAACCGGACGGGTGAAGTGCATGCCCAAATCAACCCCAAGCCGACGGAGCGTTCAAGCCTCGGAACCGCTGCGAGTGCCAAAAAACGTGCCTGCGCCAGCGGAGGGTGGTCAGGACGGCTCCGGGGCGACCAAGGCCCCGACCCGGGACCGGGCCGACGACCGGCACCTCCGCCGGGGCCGATCCCTTGGGGGCCTCAGGGAATCGTCGGGTGATAGCGGGCGAGCTGGAGCCCGGAAACCCATCCACCCCGTCCGTCGGCATCCACCACGCGCACCCATTCGTTGCGTCGCTGCACGATCCGCACTTCGGCACCGTCGGCATAGGTGACGGCGATTTCGGATTCCTCCAGCGGCCCGAAACGTGCCGGCACCTCGCGGCCCGCGATGGCGGCATTGGGTCCGCGAACGACCGACACCCAGGCCGTCAGCCAGGCGGCGACCACCAGCCCAGTCGCGCCACAGAGGACCGCACGCAGGCCGGAACCCGCCCGGGCGTGCTCCGGCTTCAGGCGCACCCACGCCGTCCACGCGGCCCACAACCAGACCAGTCCCACCGCGCCGAGGGCCCATTCGTCCAGGGTGAGCATGCCAACCCAGCGCCGCCAGATCGGGGCCGGAGGCTGGCCGAGGCGACGGCGGATCAGGTCGAGGTTGTGGCGCAGGGCCGGGTCGCGCGGGGTGATCCCCTCGGCCTGCCGCCACGCCGACAGGGCCCGCCCCATTTCGCCCTGCCGGAAACGGGCATTCCCGAGGTTGTAGAGCACGCCGACCCCGCCAGGAGCCCCTTGCAAAGCCCTCTCGAATCCGGCGACGGCCGCCGGAAAGTCGCCCTGGTCATAGGCCTTGCGGGCCTGGTCGAAGTCGGAGGCCGCCCGGAGCCCGGGGCCGGCTGCACACCCCAGCCAAACGACCAGACCAACCACCACGGCCAGGGAGAGCGATCGCCTTGGGATCACGGGTGCCCTCCTTCCAGCCGTTGCAGGACCGCCACGGCCGACTCGGCGCGTTCCCGCAGGCCCGCCAACGACGCCGGGCCACCGCCCGGGGCGTACTTGGCCGCATCCACGGCCGCGAAGAGCTGCCGGAGATCCTCGGCCTCGGACGCGTCGAGACCCCGGGGAACGAGGTCGGTGTCCACCACCCCGACCGTGATCGCTTCGCCCGAGGACGCCCCAAGGGCGAGGGCGCACTGGAGCCTCAGCATCGCGTCGAGAGCGGCGAAGAACCCGGGAGAATCGCCGGTTTCGGCGGCGGCGACCAAGGCGGCCCGGTGGGCGGCGACGGTGTCCCGCATCCGAGAGGCCTGCGTCGGCCGAAGTCGGCGGCGGCGCAATTCCTGCCACCGCTGCCAGCCCACGAGGCATCCCAGGATCCCCAACGGGGCGCCCCCGACCGCCAGCCAGAGTGGTTGGCGCGCCCAGGGCGGATCGGCCGGCACCCGACGCCCCCCGCGGAGGGACAAGGACATCAGTTCCTCACGGTGGTTGGGCACCCGGGCGGCCGGGACGGACGGCGCCGTCGCCTGGGCCGACGTACCCGCCGGAGACGCTGTCGTCCCCGCCTCGGGCCGCACGGTCACGGCGATGGGCCGCGGCCTCACGGTGGTGTACCGGCCAGTCTCCGGGTCGAAGTACGAGAAGGGCTCGAAGGTGAGCGCCCGGATGTCCGGAGACTCGAGCACCACCATCGATTCGAAGGTCTTGGTGCCCGAGAGGCCCAGGGGATCGTCGGCCTTGAACCCGTTCGTGCCCGGGTAGCTCTTGAGACCATCGACCGGCGTCACCTGCGGCGACGGCACCGAGGGGAAGCTGCCCTGGCCCGACACCAGCCACTTCACCGTGATGGCCTCGCCGACGGCGACGTTGGTCCGGGAGGCGAACGGCCGGACGGTGAAGCGCCCGATCGCTCCGGAGAATCCGGGCGGACGCCCCTCTGCGGGCAGCGCCTTGACACGGATGCTCCGGGCGGGGGCCTGAGCCGTGCCACGCTCCAACTCGGCCCCGCCGCCCAAGAAGTCGTCCAGCAGGCTGCGCGGCCGCCGTCCCCGGTCGACCTCCAGCACGTACTCCTGGGTGGCCGGCCCGAGCGAGAGCACCCCCTCCTTGGTCGGGGTGGCCGTGTGGCGATAGCTCAGCACGATGAATGCCTTGCCGTCGCGGATGGTCTGGGTGTTCGACGGCGGCAGCTCCTGGCCGGTGACAAAGCCGTCGAAGCTCATCTTGGGCGGGGCGATCTGGTTCAGGTTGACCGACGAATACAGCTGCAGGTCGTAGGGCAGGGTCTGGCCCACGTAGCACTCGTCGCGCGGGGTCACGATCTTGAGGGACACCCGGTCGTTCTTGGGTTCGCGCGGCGTGATCCGGCAACTGACCGGCTCGGTCTGGAGCGGACCCGCCCGGGTGGCGACCGTGAGGGTGGGGATCGTCAACTCACCCTCCCCGCGGGTCTGGACCTGGAACTGGAAGACCACCTGGAAGGACGATACCCCGTTGACGATCTGGGTCATCTGGCGCGGTCCCAGGTATTGCACGGACTGGACCATCGGCAGGTTCGGGATGCGGGGGACCGCCGTCGGTTGCTCGCCCTCGAGGGTGATGTTCAACCGGAGGGTCTCGCCCGACTCGGCGATGGCACGGTCGAGCGATGCCGACACCGTGGCACCGAGGCAACCGGTGGCCGACAGGCCCGCCAAAAGACAGGCGACCAGGAACCCCAGGAGGAGCCTCACCATGCCTTCCTCCGTCCTGCCGGGCCCGTGCCCTCGCCGAGATCGCCGACCACCCCCCGCCGCCGACGCAGGATGAGGGCCTTCTCCGATCCCTTCTGGCCATCGAGCACCTTCTCGGCCTCGCGGATGGTCATGAGTTCGCCCTGACGGGCGTCCTTGTCGGGTTCACCGGTGGAGCCCTCGCCGCCCGCCTGCGCCTCGGCTCCCCGGCGATCCCCGGAGGCTCCGGACGGCTTGGCCCCCGCGGCCGAGGGCTTGCCCGATCGCCCGTCGCCGGGTTGCCGCGCCTGCGACTCCCCCTGCTGGGCCTGGGACGGATCGCCATTCTTCGGATCGGTCGACTGGTCGTCCTTGCCACCCTTGCCCGGGTTCGGGTCCTGTTGGCGCTCAACGGGCCCCTGGGAGCCCTGCTTGCCGGACGGCGACGGATCAGCCTGGGACGGGCCACCCTCCTTCGCCCCCTGCTGGCCGTCCTTGGACGGGCTGTCGTCCTTGGATTGCCCGGATTCCTGCCGCGAGTCCTTCGATCCCTGCGAGGGCTGGCGGGAATCCTCCTGGGATCTGTCCTTGGACGGGTTCTTGGAGTCGTCCTTGCCCTTGCCTCCCTGCTGCGGGGGCGGGGGCTGCGGGATGGCCTCGATCGCGCGTCGGGTGGCCTGGTAGTTGGCCTGGGCGGCCGTGTCGCCGGGGTTGAGCTTGAGCGCCCCGGTGAAGCTGGAGAGGGCCTGCTGCCACTGCTCACGCTTCTTGTCGGGATCCTGCTCCGAATCGCCGGCCCGGAACCTCGCGTTGCCGAGGTTGTACCAGGCCTTCTGCTGCAAATCGAGGTCCGGCGAACGCAGGACCTGCTCGAAGAGGCCGGCGGCCCCCTCGAAGTCGTCCATCTTGTAGGCGGCCGCCCCGGCGTTGAATCGCAGGCGGAAATCGTCGGGACTCTCCTGCGCGAGGCGCTCGTACTCCTTCCGGGAGGTGGCGTACTCCCCCTGGCGGTACCGCTCCAGGGCCTCGTCGGACGCGGCTCGAGCGGGCGAGGGCAGACCCAGGCAGGCGACCCACAGGGCCAGGGCGGCGGCAGTCCGGACCGGCAGGCCATGCGGCGGACGGCCTGCCGCCGTCGAGGCCCCGGGGAGGAGCAACTCGGCCAGCAGCAGCAGCAGACCCAGTCCCAGGGGCCATTGGAACCGCTCGATCCTGGACCGCACGGTCGCCGAGGAGAACCGCACGGCCTCCATCGGGGCGATGCCCCGCTCGTAGAGGGTGGCCATGGTCTTCGAAGACTGCAGGGGCAGGTAGAACCCGCGGGCCACCTCGGCCAACCGTTGCAGGAGCGGTTCATTGAGCTGCGACTTGACCGGGTTGCCGTCCTCGTCCTTCACGAAGATCGCGTTGCCATAGGGATCGCTGCCCTTGAGCAGGTCGCCCTTCGGGGTGCCCACCCCCACGGTGAACAGGCTGATGCCGGCCGCCGCCAGGCGCCTTGCCGCCGGTTCGGCCAATTCCTCGTGGTCCTCGCCGTCGGTGATCAGGATGACCGCCTTGCGCGTGCCCGAGTCGGCGCTGAAGGCTTCGGCCGCCTCGTCGAGCGCCGCGGCCAGCGCGGTGCCCTGCTCGGGGATGAGATCGGTGTCGAGGGCGGCGACATTCTGCCGGAAGGCCTCCCCGTCGAGCGCCAGCGGACACTGGAGGAAGGCCGAACCGGCGAAGGCCACGAGCCCGATGCGGTCGGTCTTGGCCACCGACAGCAGGTCGTAGCAGGCCAGCTTGGCGCGGGCGAGCCGGCTTGGGGCGGTGTCGGTCGCCATCATGGAGCGCGAGACGTCCACACAGACCACGAGGTCGCGCCCGGTTGCCTGGGCGACCGCCTCACCGTAGCCCCACAACGGGCGGCCCAGCGACACCAGCACGGAGGCCAACCCGGCCGCCCAGAGCACGGACTTGATCCGCTGGCGGGCCATCGACACCCCCACGGTCAGCTCTTCCATCCAGCGGGCGCGGATGAACTGGCCCAGCGCGGCCCGACGCCGCCGCCCGGCCCAAGCCAGGAAAACAACCATCAGCGGCGTGAGCACCGCCGCCAACTGCATCCACTGGGGTTCCGCGAAATCCATGCGTTGCGTCTCGGGTATCCCGGCCTTCAGGGCAACCGGCGCCAGACCGTGTTGCCGACGATCAGCTCAAGCAGCAGCAGCGCCGCGCCCGGGGCGACGCACCACGCCATCCATTCGGCGTAGAGCACGTTCTGCCGGGTCTCCACCTCGGTCTTCTCGAGCCGGTCGATCTCGTCGTAGATCGAGCGCAGCGTCTTGGTGCTGTCCGCCCGAAAGTATTTGCCCCCGGTGCGCTCGGCAATCCGGGTCAGCGTGTCCTCGTCGATGTCGACCGGCACCTCCCGGTAGACCTTGCGGCCGAAGGCGTCGCGTCCGACCGGCATCGGGGCCTTGCCCCGGATGCCCACGCCGATGGTGTAGACCTTGACCCCCAGCGACTGGGCGGCCTCGGCGGCCGTCAGGGGCGGCACGTTGCCGGCGTTGTTCTGGCCGTCGGTCATGAGGATCACGATGCGACTCTTGGACTTGAGCTCCCGCAGGCGGTTGACCGCCGCGCTCAGGCCCGAGCCGATGGCCGTGCCCTGCTCGCCCAGCACCTCCATGCGGTCGATGTGCCGCCGGAGGAACTCATGGTCGAGGGTGGGCGGGGCGGCGATGTAGGCCTGGGAGGAGAACACGGCCAGGCCGATGCGGTCGTTGGGGCGGTTCTCGATGAAGGCCTTGAGCGTGTCCTTGGCCACCGTGACGCGGTCGACCCGTTCGCCCTGCAGCTCGAAGTCCTCGCTCAGCATGGACATCGACAGGTCGAGGGCGACGGCGATGTCGATGCCGCTGGCCTTCCGGGGGGCCTTGCCCATCGCCCACTGGGGGCGG
>JBIKMQ010000021.1:0-10588 GCA_044359215.1 Candidatus Chromulinivoraceae bacterium | reverse complement strand
TAGAGGAACTTGCTGGTGACTCCGAGGTTCTGCCCCAGTGCCGCGATGATGAAGGAAAACTCGCCGATCTGGGCCAGTCCCATCCCCACCCGGAGGGAGGTGCGCGTGTCGTGGCCCGAGAGGAAGGTGCCGAAGGTGCAGCTGGCGATCTGCCCCACCATCACCGCCCCGCTGATCACCGCGATGGGCTGCCAGTACTGCGCCAGCAGGGCGGGGTCGATCATCAGGCCGATGGCCACGAAGAAGACCGCGCTGAACATGTCGCGCACCGGTTCCACCAGGGCCTCGATGCGGTGGATCTCACGCGACTCGGCGATCACCGCCCCGATGAGGAAGGCCCCGAGGGCCACGCTGTAGCCGAGCTTGACCGCCAGCAGCGACACCCCGAAGCAGAGGCCCAGCACGGTGATGAGCAGCGTCTCCTGGCTGCGGAAGCGCGCCACATAGGACAGGAACCTTGGGACGACGAGCAGCCCGACCACCAGCGTCGCCACCAGGAACAGCGACAGCCGGCCGAGGGTCCGTCCGACCTCACCGACGCTCAGGCCGCCGGTGGTGGCGATGCCCGAAAGCAGCGCGATCATGGCGATGGCCAGGATGTCCTCGATGATGAGCACCCCGAAGATGAGCTGGGCGAAGGGTTCCTTCGATTTACCCAGTTCCGCCAGGGCCTTGACGATGATGGTCGTGGACGAGATCGACAGCATCGCCCCGAGGAAGAGGCTGTCCATGGGGCTCCAGGCGAAGAGCTGTCCCACCTCGTAGCCCACCCATCCCATCGTGAGCACGATGACCGAGGCCGTGATGAAGGCGGTCCGACCCACCTGACGCAGCTTCTTCAGGCTGAACTCCAGTCCGAGTGAGAACATGAGCAGCAGCACGCCCAGCTCGGCCAGCGTGTGGATCGTCGCCTCGTCGCGGATCAGCGGGAAGGGCGGGGTGTGCGGCCCGATGATCACGCCCGCGGCGATGTAGCCCAGCACGACGGGTTGGCGCAGCCGGCGGAAGAGCACCGTGACCAGGCCGGCCACGAGCATCACCACCGCCAGGTCCTGCAGGAAGGTCGGCGAATGCATGGAGTCGAGGGTGCGGAGCCCGGAGCGGTTGATGGCAGAACGGACACACACGCACCGCAGCAGCCAGTTTCAACCCGGAAGACGGGCCCCGCAAACCGTCGGTGAGACGCTTTCCACCACCGGATCGTGGTCGGTGTTGGCCGGCAGTGGGGAGTTGGGGGCCAGAGGGTCGGCATGGACAGGTTCGACCTCCCCCCGAGGAAGCTGGCCCGATCAGGCTCGACGGCCAGCGGCCTTTGGACTAGCGAGGGAGGACGGCAGGCATCCGGACGACCCATCCGGCACTCCCGATCGCATGGGTCCCCTCGACGGCCTCCGACGATCCCATGAACCCCGATGCCTTCCGGGCGCTCGGCCTCCTGGTCGCGCTCGCCTCTTCCGTGCCCTGCCCTGCCGCTTCTCCCGGCCTTCCTCCGGCCGGTGCCAAGCCTCCCGTTGCCGGGACATCGGCCGGCACACCCGGTGGGACCAACCGCCCGGCAGGCACCGCCCGAGCCGCCTCCGCCCCGGCGGTCGAGCCTCTGTCGATCCCGCTCAGGTTCTCGATGGGTGCCGAGGCGGTGCTCCGCAGTTTCGGCACGCCGCGCAGCGACAACCGGTCCTTCGGCGGCGGGCTCACCTACCCGGAGTTCCGCGTGATGTTCAGCGCCAAGGGCGACGAGATCTGGTCGGTCACCCTGATGGCACCGGTGCGCCTGGCCTGTGGTCTCGGTCCGGGCGACCCGATGGACACGGTCCGCCAGCGCTTCCCGGGCGGACGCACGGTGTACGACGCCTACGAGGTCGAGAGCGGCCAGTATGCGCTGAGCTTCAGGGGCGCCGATGGCCGGGTCTCCACCATCACCCTCCGGCCGACCGGCCGACGGTTCGAGGACCCGGAGGGCGGCGGAACGTCCAAGCCGGCCGCCGTGTCCGCCACCGCCAAGTCCCTGGCGGGCCGATGGATCGATCCGAAGAACAGCCAGACGCTGGACTTGCGGGCCGACGGTTCCTACCGCACCGGCGTGGGCGGGTCGGGGCGCTTCACCGTCGAGGGCGACCGCCTGGTCTTCACAGGCGCACTGGCCGCGTGGGACGAGGGCCGGGCCACGCTGACGCAGCCCGACGTGATCGAGTTCTATTGGACCGCGGCCTCGGGCGCGAAGAACTACTTCGCCTTCCTGCGGTCCAGGGAGCAGCCGCAGCCCTGAGAGCCGATGGGCATCGTTCGGCCTCGTGCGACAGGCCGTTTGCCTGGATGCCAGAGGTCGGGCAGCCTGCCGGCATGAAGCCTGCCTCCAGCGTGCCGTCGAGGGTGGCCGGTTGGTCGTCGGTGGCCGCCGCATGGGCTTTGCTCGTCGGGCTTGGGCTGCTGGCGACGCTCCCCGGCTGCGCTTGCCGGTCCGGTCCGGCCATGTCGGAGGTGGAGCGGGCCGACTGGGCTCGCTGGCGATCTGAGCGTCTCGATTCGGTCGCGGGCACCAACGGGTGGGCCAGCCTGGTCGGCCTGCACTGGCTGCCCGAGGGGGCTTCGAGCAGCGGGTCACGACCCGACCAGGCGCTGGTCTTTCCCGCGGGCCGCGCGCCCGAGATCGTCGGGGTGTGGCACCGCAGGGGCGACGAGGTGCGCCTCGAGCCGGCCCCCGGCGTGGCGGTTCTCAAGAATGGCCAACCTTTCGCCGGTGGCCCGCTGGTCACCGACGCCCACGGCGCCCGTCCCGACACGCTTTCGGTGGGCGGGCTGCGCATCACGGTCATCGACCGCGAAGGACGGTTGGGGCTGCGGGTGCGTGATTCCCTGGCACCGACCCGCAGGGGTTTCACCGGGCTGCCATGCTTCGCATGGTCCCGTCGCTGGATCGTGCCTGCCCGGCTGGAGCCCGCCGCGCCCGGTGCGACCCTCACGCTCGCCACGGTCATCGGCACCCGGGATCGCCTGCCGCTGGCCGGGACCTTGGTCTTCGAGCTCGACGGCTCCACCCACCGGCTCCTGGCGGCCCTCGACACCGAGACGGACGACCTGTTCGTGCTCTTCGCTGACAGGACCAATGGCCACGAAACCTACGTGGCCGGTCGGTTCCTGCACGCTCCCAGACCGGATGGCGCCGGCCGGACCACCCTGGATTTCAATCGCGCCTACAATCCGCCGTGTGCCTTCACGCCGTTTGCCACCTGCCCACGCACCCCGCCGAAAAACCGTCTGCCGATCGCCGTGCGGGCCGGTGAACGGCGGTACCGGTTTCCGCCGATGCCCTGAGACGGGCAAAAGCCCGACATGATCCACCGCCGGTCGCCAAGGTGTCACATGATCGTAACCAAACCGACGTGGTTCTGTTACGGGTAATCCCAAACGTAGGCCCGTGTCCGGTCCGTGATGGGCCCGACCCGATCGCCCATGCGCCGAACCCTGTCCTGCCGAGTCCTGCTGGCCGCCGTCCTGGCCTTGGCCGGCCCGACCCTCCCCACCGAGGCCTCCAACCCCGCGCTGCTGAAGCTGCTCAAGGTGCTCAAGGACCGGGGCACCCTGACGGCCCAGGAGTACGACGATCTGGTCGCCGCCGCGCAGGCCGAATCGGCTCCCGTCGCCGTGGCCGGCCCGGCCCCAGCCACCACGCCGCCTTCGACGACGACGGTGTCGACGGGGGCAACGAGTACGCAGACCCCGACTTCGTCCAAGGCAGAGCCGACGTCTGCCTCGCCATCAACGGCCAAATCCACCGAAACGGCGGCGGCATCCCCGGCCAAGCCGGCCGAGAAGCCCAAGGCGCCCAAATGGTATGACCAGCTCAACCTCCGCGGTTACACCCAGTTCCGCTACCACTCCATCCTGGACCGCGACGGCGCCGAGCTGAACGTGCCCAACGACCGCTCGGTGGCCGAGAACAACACCTTCTTCATCCGGCGCGGCCGCATCATCCTCAGCGGGGACGTCTCCGAGCACCTTGGCCTGTACGTGCAGCCCGATCTCAACGCCTCCCCGGGCAGCGGCGACTTCTCCGTCCAGTTGCGCGACCTGTACGGCGACGTGTATCTCGACAAGGCCAAGGAGTACCGGGTGCGGATCGGCCAGTCCAAGGTGCCCTTCGGCTGGTCGAACCTGCAGTCCTCGGGCAACCGGGCGCCGCTGGAGCGGGTGGATGCGATCAACTCGGCCGCCGAGGGCGAGCGCGACCTCGGGGCGTTCTTCTACTGGGCCCCGGACGAGATCCGCAAACGCTACGCCGAGCTCATCAAGCTGGGCCTCAAGGGGTCCGGCGACTATGGCGTGATCGGCCTGGGTGCCTATTCGGGCCAGGGACTCAACCGGCTGGACCTCAACGACACGCCCCACGTCATCGCCCGGGTCAGCTACCCCTTCCAGTTCTCCAACGGCCAGTTCTTCGAGGCCGGTGTCCAGGCCTACACGGGCAAGTTCGTGACCGGCACGCAGGCGATCACGGTGGGCGGCACCTCCTTCACCCCCACCACGCGCGCCGGCGGCATCACCGACGAGCGCGTGGGTGTCAGCGCCGTGTGGTATCCCCAGCCCTTCGGCATCGAGGCCGAGTGGAACGTGGGCAGGGGCCCCGAGCTGTCCCCGGGCCGACGATCCATCGGCGCCGAGACCTTGCACGGCGGCTATGTGCAGTTGGCCTACAAGGACCAGAACAAGCTGGGCCACTGGTATCCGTTCGCCCGGTGGCAGTACTATTCCGGCGGCCGCAAGTTCGCGGTGAACGCCCCGCATGAGCTCGTCAACGAGCTGGATTTCGGCATTGAATGGTCGCCGTGGACGCCGGTGGAGTTCACCCTCCAGTACACCCACACCTTCGACCGCACCAACACCCGCATCGCACCCTACAACGACACCACCTCCGCCGATCGCATCAGCATCCAGGCCCAGATCAACTACTGAGCCAACAGGTTTCACCCCGATTGTCACCGGAACGTCACTCCAGCGCAGCATTCCCGAAACCCTTCAACCCCTCCATCGCACCATGTTCTCACTCCAACGACTCATCGGCGGCGGCGACATCTTCTTCGACCTCCTGGAGCGCAGCGCGGCCGAGGCCCAGGAGAGCGTCCATCTGCTGGCCAAGACCCTGGCCAGCCCCGGCGCGGCCGCCCTCGACTCGTCGGCGCTGGTCCGCCGCAAGGAGGAACGCATCACCGAGGAGCTTCAGGAGCGCCTCATCACCACCTTCGTCACGCCCCTCGAGCGCGAGGACATCGATGCGCTGGCCACCGCCCTCAACAAGATCCCCCGCACGCTGGAGCGGTTCACCGAGCGCTTCCTCATCTGCCCGGCACGCGTCCAGCAGGCCGACTTCTCTCGCCAGACCCAGTTGCTCCAGGACTCCATGGACACCCTCTTGACCATGGTGCGCGATCTGCGCCACTCGCCGGACCTCCCCCGCATGAAGGAACGCAACGACAAGCTGCAGTACTTCGAGGGCGAGGCCGACAAGCACATGGTCGAGCTCATCCGGGCACTGTACCAGGCCGACCATGACCCCGTGACCGTGGTCGCGCTGAAGGACCTCTACGACCTGCTTGAGAGGGTCATCGACCGCTGCCGCGACGCGGGCAACGTGATCGTGCAGATCGTGCTCAAGAACTCCTGAGACCTCCCGAAGAGCCCTTCCCCTCCCATGACCCTGCTGCTGACGGTGATCGTGGTCGCCCTGGTGTTCGAGTACATCAACGGTTTCCATGACACGGCCAACTCGATCGCCACGGTGGTTTCCACCAAGGTGCTCACGCCGCGACTGGCCATCCTGCTGGCGGCGGTGACCAATCTCGTCGGGGCCCTGTATGGAACGGCGGTGGCCAAGACGATCAGCTCCGGGTTGCTCGACTCGAAGCTCATCCCCGCGGAGATCGGCACCCAGATGCTCATCTGCGCGCTCACCGGCGCCATCGTGTGGAACCTGGTGACCTGGTGGTTCGGGCTGCCCTCGAGCTCCAGCCATGCCCTCATCGGCGGGCTGATCGGCGCCGGCTTCGCCGCCTCGGGCGACCAACTGGCGGTCATCATCTTCGCCAAGGCCAGGGACGGCGTGCCCTGGTACAAGTTCGACGGCCTGCTCTACAAGGTGATCATCCCGATGTTCCTGTCGCCGATGATGGGGTTCCTGGTGGGCCTGCTGCTCATGACGCTGCTGTACCTGCTGCTGCGCACCTGGACACCCCGCTGGGTGACCCGCGTCTTCGGCAAGGCCCAGCTGGCCAGCGCGGCCTACATGGGCTTCAGCCACGGCAGCAACGACGCGCAGAAGACCATGGGCATCATCGCCCTGGCCCTGGTGGGCGCCGACAAGGCGGGCACGCTGAAGGAGATCCCCCAGTGGCTCGAGTTCCTGCGGCACCCGATGGTGGCCGACGCCGCCGGCAAGGAGGCCATCGCCACCTGGATCAAGATCGTCTGCGCCCTGACCATGGCCTTCGGCACGGCCGCCGGCGGCTGGAAGATCATCAAGACCATGGGACACAAGATGGTCAAGTTGCAGCCGGTGCACGGCTTTGCGGCCGAGACCACGGCGGCGACCGTCCTGAGCGTTGCGGCCCACTTCGGCATGCCGGTCAGCACCACCCATGCGATCACCACCAGCATCATGGGCGTCGGGTGCGCCAAGCGCTTCAGCGCGCTCAACTTCAGCGTGGTCGAGCGCATCCTGTGGGCCTGGGTGCTCACCTTGCCGATCACGGCCGCCATCGCCTACGGACTGCTCAAGCTGGTGCGCTGAGCGGCCGGCCGGCGGGCCGGGGCTTCCGGGGGATGATTTGTCACCATGTTTTCCTTGCCGACGGGGCGGGGTTGACAGCCTGATGAGTTCGGAAAACGCATGTCCGACGCCATCAAGCCGGAGGTCCTGGTCGGGGTCGACCTGGGGGGCACCAAGATCCTGGCCGGGATCTTCACCCCGCAGCTCAAGCTCCTCCAGACCGTCAAGCTGAGCACCAAGGCCTCGCGTGGCTTCGAGTCGGTGGTGGAGCGGGTGTCGCGGTGCGTCCGCGACGCGGTCGACGAGGCCGACCTCACCTTCAAGCAGGTGCGCGGCGTGGGCATCGGCGCCCCGGGGGCGGTCGATCCCGAGTCGGGCGAGGTGATCTTCGCCCCGAACCTCCAGTGGAAGAACGCGCCGCTCCAGAAGGCCCTGGAGAAGCACCTGGGCGTGCCGGTGTTCGTGGAGAACGACTGCAACGCCTGCACCCTCGGCATCCACGAGGTGGAGCTCAAGGGACGCCCCTCCAACCTGTTGGGCATCTTCCTGGGCACCGGCATCGGCGGCGGCCTCATGCTCGACGGGCGCCTGTACTCGGGCTTCAACCGCACGGCGGGCGAGGTGGGCCACATGGTGATCCAGGTCGGCGGCCCGAAATGCGGCTGCGGCAACAGCGGCTGCTTCGAGGCGCTGGCCAGCCGCACGGCGATTTTCCGCGAGCTGGCCCGCCGGGTGAAGGAGGGCGAGAAGACCCTGCTGACCGAGCTGCTCAAGGAGGGCGAGAGCATCACCGACCTCAAGAGCGGCGACCTTCGCAAGGCCCTGCGCAAGGGCGACAAGCTCGTGGCCAAGGTGCTTCAGGATGCCGCCCGCCACACGGGCATCGCGGTGGCCAACCTCGTGAACATCCTCAGCCCGCAGACGGTGGTGCTCGGCGGCGGCGTGATGGATGCCCTCGAGGACGACCTCCTGCCGACCATCCTCGAGACGGCGGCCGACTACGCGATGCCGGGCACCCTCAAGGGGGTGGACATCCTCGCCAGCAAGCTGGGCGACGAGGCCGGCATCACGGGCGCCGCCGTGCTCGTCCGCCAGCGCCTCAAGCCCGCCGGTTGATCCGTGGGCCCGATGTCGGGGTCAGCCCGGGCCGTCCGCCCTCCCGATGTCGTCGCCGGGATGGTCGCCGGCGTCGTCCCCGAGATTTTCCCCGGGATTTTCCCCCGCGTCCGCGGACTCGTCCCCGATGGGCGCTCCCGGCCCTTCGGCAGGCCCGACCATGACCACGAATTCGCCCTTGCGCGGCCGGCGGGCCCATTCGGCGGCCAGCTTGGCGGGCGTCCCCCGCAGCCACTCCTCGAATTTCTTGGTCAGTTCCCGGGCCAGCACCACCCGGCGCCCGGGCAGGAGCCGCTGCAACTCGCCGAGCAGGCGCTCGACGCGGAAGGGCGACTCGTAGAGCACCAGCGTGCCGGGGACCGCCCCGAGCCGGGTCAGCTCGCGGGCCCGTTGGCCCGACTTGTGGGGCAGGAAGCCCGCGAAGTGGAACGACCCGGTCGGCAAGCCGCTGGCCGTCAGCCCGGCCACCAGCGCGCAGGCGCCGGGCACGGGCTCCACGCGCAGCCCGGCCGCCAGGGCCTCGGCCACGAGGCGTTCGCCCGGGTCGCTGATGCCGGGAGAGCCGGCGTCGCTCACCAGCGCGACGGTGTCCCCGGCCCGCAGGCGGTCGAGGATCTCGGACCCGCGCCGGGCCTCGTTGAAGCGGAAGAAGCTCAGCATGGGCTTGCGCAGGCCGAAGTGGGTGAGCAGCTGGCCGGTGCGCCGCGTGTCCTCGGCGGCGACGACCGTGCACTCGCGCAGCACCCGTAGGGCGCGAAGCGTGATGTCCTCGAGGTTGCCGATCGGCGTGGCCACGAGGTACAGGGTGCCGGGCACCAGCGGCGGGACCTTCGGGCCATCCGTGCCGGGGTGCCCGGTGGTCGGGGCGCTCTCCATGCGTGGGCAACAGACTAGGGCCGGCGGCCCGGGGGCACCAAGCCCCGAACCGGAATCGTCAGCCCCACGGCGGGGTGACCCGTTGCGGGCGCCGGCCCATCGGCTAGCATCGGCCCATGCCGAGTTTCGACATCGTCTCGAAGGTCAACCCGATGGAGGTGGAGAACGCCGTCCACCAGGCCCAGAAGGAACTGCTCACGCGCTTCGACTTCAAGGGATCCGGGGCCGAGATCGTCCTCGAGAAGCACGAGATCAAGCTGCGCGCCCCGGACGCCTTCAAGATGACGGCGCTGGTGGAAATCGTGAGGCTTCGCCTGGCCAAGCGGGGCATCTCGCCCAAGAGCCTGGACGAGGGCGAGGCTGAGCTGTCGCCCCTGGGGCACGCCCGCCAGACCCTCAAGATCAAGCAGGGCATCGACAGCGCCGCCGCCAAGGAGATCGGCACCTTCGTCCGCGGCCTGGGCCTCAAGGTCACGGCCTCGATCCAGGGCGACGAGCTGCGCGTGGCCGGCAAGAACCGCGACGACCTCCAGGCGGTGATCGCCGCCTGCCGGGCTCACGAGTTCCCGGTGGCCCTCGATTTCGTGAACTTCCGTGACTGACCCCGTGCCCGCCAACCGGTAGCCTCATCCCCCATCGACATGGCCTCCCTCTCCCCCGAGCAGCAGACGACCGCCCGCCAGTGGATCGCCGACGGCATGAAGCTGTCGGACTTCCAGCGGCGCCTCGAGACCGACTTTGCCCTCAGGCTCACCTACATGGAGGTGCGCTTCCTGATCGACGACCTCAAGGTCGTGCCGAAGGACCCCGAGCCCCCGAAGGCGCCGCCGTCGGCGTCCCCGGAACCGGCCGCCGGACCCGCCTCCACGGCGCCGGTCGAACCCGACGAGGTCGTCCCTCCGGAGGGCGGGCCCGTCGGGGGCGATGTGCAGGTCACGGTGGATGCCGTCACCCGTCCCAACGCCATGGTCAGCGGCCGGGTGCGCTTCTCCGATGGCAAGGGGGCGGCCTGGCTCATCGACACCTACGGCCGGCCCGGGCTCGTGGCCGACGAGAAGGGCTACCGCCCGTCCCAGCCCGACCTCATGGCCTTCCAGGCCGCCCTGGAGCGCGAGCTCTCGCGGCTCGGGTTCTAGGACCGGTCGTGAGCGATCGCCCCGACCCGACCCCGGCCCCGCCGGTGCCGACCATTCCCGGGGTCCCGGCGGGGACCGTCGTCCTTCTGCTCCGGAACCGGCAGAAGGATCGCCCGTTGTCCCTGCGGGCGCTGCGCCGCATGATCCTCGAGCTCCTGGCCGCCATGGGCCTGGGGGCCGAGCTGGGCGTGCAGTTTGTCGGTGCTCGTGAGATGGCCCGGGTGAACGAGGCCTTCCTCGGCCACGAGGGTTCCACCGACGTCATCACCTTCGACCACGGGTCGACGCCGGAGCGTCTGCACGGCGAGTGTTTCATCTCGGTGGCCGACGCCGTGGCGCAGGCGCGCGACTTCGGCACGAGCTGGGATGCGGAGGTGGTCCGCTACGTCATCCATGCGATCCTGCACCTGCGTGGCTTCGATGACC
This sequence comes from Candidatus Chromulinivoraceae bacterium, assembly GCA_044359215.1. Taxonomy (GTDB): domain Bacteria; phylum Verrucomicrobiota; class Verrucomicrobiia; order Limisphaerales; family UBA9464; genus SXXZ01. Next base: position 274 of record JBIKMQ010000021.1, on the reverse strand, counting down.
TCGAGCCCGCCGCCCGCCGGGTGATGAAGCGCCAGGAGAACCGCTGGGTGCGCTGGGCGGCCGCCCGGGGCATGTCCATCGCGCGGCCGGTGGCGGGCGATCGGAGTCCGCCCCGGCGGTCGGGCCGGGCTGATCGGGCCGGCCAGACCGGCTGCGTCCCATGACCTCCGAGCGCTCCGAAGGGGTCATCCTGAGGCTCCGCCCCCTGGGTGACACCAGCCTCGTGGTCCACTGGCTGACCCCGGACCTGGGCCGCCTGGCCACGGTGGCCAAG
>JBIKMQ010000497.1:0-2903 GCA_044359215.1 Candidatus Chromulinivoraceae bacterium | reverse complement strand
CGTCGGGCTGGAGGGCCTCACGGTCGATCCAGTCGATGGTCTCGATGCCGGAGATCGTGTACTGGATGTCGATGTGCTCGCGGTGGCTCTCGAACCGGCAAAGCTCCCGGGCCTGGGTGGTGTATTCCTGGACCGAGGCGTGCAGGGTCGGGCCGTCCAGTTCATGGGTGCCCAGGGGGGTCTGCGGGGTCAGGGTGCCCAGCCACTCGAGGCACCGCGTCCAGACGGGATTCGACCGGAGGAATGGCGACCAGGTTCCTGGGGAGGCGAGGGAGGCGTGGATCATGGGTCAGGCGGAGTCGGAATTCAGTGCGGGGATCGATGACGGCGGGATGCCTTCGGACGGGGCGACGAGCCGTGCGGCAAAGGCGCCATCCACGGCGTCCACCGACGGGTGCAGGCGACGGCGGGCCGTCTCCACCCAGGCGGGGTGGCGGCGCCGGAACGCCTCGACCACGTGGTCGTTCTCCTCGGGCTCCAGGCTGCAGGTGCTGTAGACCAGCACCCCGCCGGGTCGCACCCGGGCGGCCGCCGCCTCGAGCAACCGGAGCTGTTCGGCCGCCAGCCGGGGGATTTCGTCCGGGCGCAACCGCCATCGCAGCTCGACCCGCCGGCGCAGCACGCCGGTGTTCGAGCAGGGGGCGTCGACCAAGGCCGCATCGAACCGCTCCGAGGCCGGGCCCGAGGGCCCATCCACCGACCCGACGGTCTGGTCCCCGAGGCGATCGACGACCGCCACCAGCTCCCCGGCCCCGAGACGACGGACATTTTCGCGGACGAGGTCGAGTCGGCCAGGGTGCGAGTCGTGGGCCACCACCCCACCGCCCGGCCCGAGCCGCTCGGCGATCGCAAGCGACTTGCCCCCGGGGGCGGCACACAGGTCGAGCACCCGCTGGCCGGGCCTCGGATCCAGCAGGTGCACCGCCAGCAGCGTGCTGGGGTCTTGGACATAGAACCCCCCCTCGCGGAACGACCCGAGCGACTCGAGGGCCGGGTGCCGGTCGAGGGCCACCACGGTGCCGGGTTCCGCCCAATCGATGGCAAGCGGCGTCGCCTCGACCCCTTCCGATCGCCACCGGGCCATCAGGTCCTGCGACGTGGTGAGCAGGCGGTTCACCCGGGCGAAGGTGCCGGGGGCGGCGTTGTTCCAGGCCAGGAGCCTCTGCAGGGCGCTTGGCTCAAGGACGTTCGCCCAGCGTTCCACCAGCCAGGCCGGATGGGACCATCCGCGGGCCGGGTCGGAGCGCCGCAGGGCCTCCAGGTCGCGGCGGCAGGCCTCCCGATCCCGGGCCACTGCCCGCAGCACCGCATTGACGAATCCGGCCTGCGCCGAGAAGCCTCGCTGGCGGGCCAGCAGCACGGCCTCGTTGACCACGGCGTGATCGGGGACCCGGTCGAGGAAGAGCAGCTGATACAGGCCCGATTGCAGGATGCCCCGGAGCACCGGGCGCTGCGGCCGGCCGTCGGTCCGATGCGCGATGAGATGGTCGAGCACGGACCGGTTGCGCAGGACCCCGAAGGCGATCTCCCGGGCGAGCCGGCGATCGGCCTCGGACAGCAACCGCATGCCGGCGAGCCCGTCGATGCGGTGCTCGAGGAAGTCCCCGGGCGACTCCCGTTGCAGGAGGATCTCCAGCGCCAGCGACCGGGCCGAGGGTGGCGGCAGGGCGCGCGGACGCCTGGTGGGTTCAGACGAGTTCGAGGTCATCAGCCTGGACCTTCGCCACCACGGCCTTACCGATGAAGTCCAGCCTCAGGTGGACATCGCACATCTTGGAGCGGCTTTCGACCCAGGCCTCCGTGCCGCGCAACGGCCCCGACTTGATGCGCACCTGGAGGCCGGGCTTGATCTCCGGGCAGACCCTGATCTCCACCCGGGCCTCCAGCGCCCGGTAGATGTCGGCCAGCTGGGCCTCGAACTCCGCCTGGTCGATCACCTCGAGCACGTTGGCCACATACCGGTTCTGGACCAGGGTCAGGCGATGGCGCCTCTGGACCCGGACGAACAGGTAACCCGGGAACAGCGGCTTCTCGAAGACCACCCGCTTGCGCGCGTAGGTCTTGACACTGGGGTAGAGCGGCAACCGGTGCTCGAAGCCCTGCTCCAGGCAGAATCCGGCGATCTTCTTCTCCGCCCTGGGCCGGGCATGGGCCACGAACCAGACCACCTCGGTCCACTCCGGGAGGAGCAGCACCGGATCCTCGACGTCGACCAACTCGGACGGATCGGCTTCCATGGTTGACCCTTGGATGGCGGCGGGACGTGCCGACACCGGATTTCCCCGGGGTTGTCGGCGACGCCCGCGAAGGCCGGAGCCTACTCCGAGGGAGCCGGCACGTAGGCCGTGATGCCGTCGATGCGATACCGCTTGGTCTGGCCCTCGGAGCCGAAGGAGACCTCCGCCCCGACAGGCTGGCCGAGGAAGATCTTCGCGAACGGCGTGAGGTAGCTGAGGATGTTCTTGTCGGGGTCGCCGTCCCAGGCGCCCAGCAGGTAGATCCGCTCCTTGGTGCCGCTGGTCAGCTCGCTGACGTGCAGCACCGTGCCCGGACCCGCCACGTCCGTGCGGACGTTGGCCCAATCCGTTCCGCGGGCCCGGCCAAGGTCCCGTTCCAGCTCGGCCTTCCGGCGCTGCAGCACGCGCTGCATCTCCTTGGCCGACTTGTACTCGTGGTTCTCGCGGAGGTCGCCATAGCTGCGGGCCAGGGCGATGTCCTTGACGTTGGCCGGGATGCGCTTGGCGACGAGGTCCTGGTACTCCTCCTGGCGGCGCTGGAGGCTGGGCCAGCTCACCAGGAAGCTGTGGTCCTCCTTCTTGTTCTCGCCGGTGATCATCTCCTGGATCGCCGGGTAGGCCTTGACGATGCGGGCGAAGAGCGACCGCTTGTCCATGTCGTCGAAG
>JBIKMQ010000496.1:0-2905 GCA_044359215.1 Candidatus Chromulinivoraceae bacterium | reverse complement strand
CCGAACCGGGTTCACCCTCATCGAGCTGCTGGTGGTCATCGCGATCATCGCCATCCTGGCCGGCATGCTCCTGCCGGCACTGGCCCGGGCCAAGGGCAGCGCGCTGCGGATCTCCTGCCTCAACCAGCAGAAGCAATGGGGGCTGGGCCTGATGCTCTATGCCGAGGAGAACTCGGAGTTCCTCCCGCGCGAGAAGCCCTTCAGCCAGGACCAGTTGACCTGGCTCCAGGCCCAAAGCACCAACAACGCCGACCTCTGGTGCAACGCCATCCCACCGCGCATCGGGCTGCTGCCGGTGCGCGATTACGCCACCAACGGCCAGGCGTTCTACGAGAAGGGCTCCCTGTTCACCTGCCCGTCGGCGAAACTGCCCGTCGCCACCATCCGCCGGGCCTCGCCATTCTTCTCGTTGGCGATGAATTCCAAGCTCATCCGCAATGGTGAACCCTCCCGCCTGACGGCCGTCCAGATGCCTTCGCAGACGGTGGTCTTCACCGAGGCCGGGCTGCCGGACGAACCCCGCTTCCACCCCAACCAGTCGGCCTACAATGGCCAGCCCCACGCATTCGCCAACCGCTTCTCGGCCCGTCACTCGGGCAGTGGGAACCTGGTCTTCAGCGACGGACATGCGGAGAACCTGAGGGGCAACCTGGTCATCGACACCACACCCGGCAGCGTGAGTCTGGGAAAGGCCTTCGTGCCGCAGACGCGGGTGATCTGGACGCTGGACCCGCTCGACAACCCGAACTGATCACTCCTGGACCGTGACCGGGCGACGGTCCCGCCGGCCGAGCAACGCCTCGGCATCCCCCCGATTCCAGGACCGGTCAGGTGCCACGAGCACCGCCTCCCCGAGGCGATCCCAGGGTCGATCCGGCCGGGTTGCCTGAACCTCGAGCCCCTTGGCCCAGGCGCCGAGGCGGTCGGCCGTCGCCATGAAATCGTACGCGGTGGCGTCGAATTCCGGCCGGCCGGCGAGAGCCCCGGCGACCACCCGGCGCACCGGGGCGTAGTCGTCGGCGAGGAGGCGGGCCTGCACGGGCGTCATCCAGTTGGTGCCCGAGGCGCGCAGGGCCGGTTGCCATCCGGTGTGCCAGGCGGCGATCACCCGCTGGGCAGCGTGGCCCTGCAGCATCCAGAGCGCCCCGGCGGCGATGCGCTCCTGGTCGGCCGTCAGCGGATGGCGCTTCTGGCCGTACCAGACGAAGAGGTGCTCGCGGGTCCAGGCGAGGGTGCGATCGAGGTGGCAAAGGTTGCAGGCGTTGGGAGTGCCGTATCGGGCGATCCGGTCGCTGGCGGGTGATTCGATCTGGTGCGAACGGATGCCCTTGAACAAGGCGTAGGTGGTGTGCGGCATGTGGCAGTTGAGGCAGTTGGAGCCGTCGGAATCCGGACGGTGCCGGGTGTGCTCCGAGATCCTCTCGCCGAAGCGCGACTCGGTGTGGCAGGCGGTGCAGGACTGCGACGTCGCCCCGGAGGCCTTCAACTGGTCGTCAGGCTCGGGGCCGTGCATCGCATGGCAGGTGGTGCAGGAGAGCCGGCCGCGGGTGTAGCACCGGGAAGCGGCGAGGCCGTTGAATTCCCGGCCACCGGCGAGGATCGTCCCGTCGTCCCACCACTGCTCACGGAAGAACTCCGGATTGCGCCGGAAGTCGGCAACCCGTTCGGGCCGGGGATCCACGCGCGGATGCTTCACCTCGTAGCGGGTCTGGAAGAGCTTGTCCCCGGGCCGGTAGGCCGGGCCGTTGGTGGCGAAACGAAGGGCCTGATCCGGGCGCAGGATGTAGGCACCATGGCATTGACCGCAGACCTCGCTGGACCGCCGATGGTCGAGCCGCGCGGGCTGGACCGGGTCGTGGCCCGGCGGGCCGTTCCAGGCGGGCTCCTCCCGCCATGCCTGCCGTTCCGCGACATGGGAGCCACCGGGGCCGTGGCAGGCCTCGCAGGAGATGCCCAGTTCACCGACCTTCGTCTTCAGCAGCCCGGACGCCTCGTCCAGGCCCGGGTTCCCGGCGGTGCTGTGACACCGGATGCACTGGTGGTTCCATTGGATGATGAGCCGCTGCCGGTCGTCAGGACCGCGCAGGAAGGCCTCGTCGCGGGGAATCCATCGACCATCCTCCCGCAGGTAGACCAGCGGGAGGGTCTGCAACAATCCGGGCACCCGTTGGCTGGGCACCCAGTAGGTCTGGTAGTGGTGGGAGCCCGTCGTCATCACCACCGGGCGCCGGACCCTCGGAATCCGCGCGAGATTCGCCGGCCGGTCCGAAGCCGCGGCCTGCATCATAAGGTCGGGGTCGGGCATCTCGGCCCAGAATCCTCCCTCCTCCTCGAACACCCGGTAGGCGAGGCCCCCGACCTCGACAGTCCGGCCGTCGAAGCGGCCCAGGACCGAGCCGGCCACCGCGGGCTGGGTCATGGTGCGATGATAGGACCGGTGCCAGCTCGCATGCTCGTCGGCATGGCAGGAGCGGCAGGCCTCCGAACCGACGTACCCCCTGGAACGGTCCACCGTCGGGAGGTTGGTGGCCAGGACCGCCGGCGGCGCCTGGACCACCGGCCAGATCCAGTCGATGAGCCGGTCACCGGCCGATGCGTTCGGTGGGCCGATGAGGCCCCACGAGCCAAGCAGCAGGGGCAGGAGCCTTCGCCCCCAGGTGGTGGGAAATCGGGACCGGGTCGTCGGCATGTGGGCGGGGGATCTGCGCCGGTGGATGGGATTCGCTTGGAAAGACGGAAAAAGGGGGCCGGGGCGTGAGCCCCAACCCCCATGTCAGCCGAGCCAACTCGGCATCAGCGTCGCAGACGGGCGAACTGGGTCGCTTGGTCGGGCGTCAGCGTCAGGGGGCTCGTGGCCCCGGTGACATCGGTCCACGGACCGTTGATCGACGGGCTGGTCTGCAGC
>JBIKMQ010000495.1:0-2908 GCA_044359215.1 Candidatus Chromulinivoraceae bacterium | reverse complement strand
CCAAGGCCAGGTCAAAGAGATAGAACCGTTGGCGGTGATCGACCGTCAGCGGTAAACCGGATTCAGGCACCCAGGTCGACCGACTCGGCGCCGAGCCCGTGCTCGAATGCGACGATGTCGGCGGCCACCGAGAGGGCGGAAAAGGTGGTCGGTTGGCTTCGGACCCGAAGTTTCGGGCCGCTCGAAAAGGCCTCCGACGGCCCCCACGCAACGGTCCAATCGCGGTGACCGTCCCGACGTCCCCTCACCCGTCCATCCGCTCGTCGAAGGACGGCAGGAATCGCGGGGTGCGGCGGGCTTGGGCGGCGGTCTCGAAGGCGTGGGCGAGACCGATGAGCCGCCCCTCGCTCCAGGCACGGCCGAAGAACGAGAGGCCGACCGGAAGTCCGAAGATCAGGCCGGCGGGCACGGTGATCGAGGGATACCCGGCGACGGCGGCATGGGTGGAACTGCCACCGAGCCCACCGTCGCCCTCGAGCAGTTCAATGGCCGGGGCCGGACCTGCGGTGGGAGCCACCAGGGCGTCGAGGCGATCCCGATCCATCACCCGGTCGATGCCCTCCTGGCGCGACCACCGGCGACACCGGGCGAGCGCCTCGAGGTACCGGGGATCGGTCAGCGGTCCGCGACGCTGGGCCTCCAGGAGCGTCTCCTGCCCGAAGAACTTCAGCTCGCGATCGGCATTCCGCTCGTTGAAGGCGATCACCTCGGCCAGGGACTTCACCGGAGCCGACTCCCCCAGCGAGGCCAGGTAGGCGTTCAGGCCCGCCTTGAACTCATGGAGCATCACCTCGTACTCGGCGTCTCCGAGGGTCGAATGCCCCGGCAGGCCGGTGACATCGATCAGTTCGGCTCCCTGGGCGCGGAGGATCGACAAGGACGTCTCCACCAGCGCGTCGATGCGTCGATGCCATCCGAAGAAGTTCCGGGCGACCCCGAGGCGCGCTCCCTTCAGGGCGTTGGGATCCAGGAACCGGGTGAAGTCGTGCCGGGCCGACGCTGGCTCCGAGCCGGCGGAGGCGGGGTCGGACGGGTCGATGCCGGTCATCGCGCCCAGCAACGCCGCCGCATCGGCCACGGTCCGCGCCATGGGTCCGGCGGTGTCCTGGCTGGACGAGATGGGGATGATGCCCGAGCGGCTGACGAGGCCGACGGTGGGTTTGAGCCCGACGATACCGCAGGCCGAAGCGGGCGACACGATCGAGCCGTCGGTCTCGGTGCCGACCGCCACGGTGCACAAGTCGGCCGCCACCGCCGCACCGGAACCCGAGCTCGACCCGGAGGCGCTGCGGTCGAGTTGGTGGGGATTGCGGGTCAGTCCACCGCGTGCGCTCCAGCCGGAGATGGAACGGTGCCCCCGGAAGTTGGCCCATTCGCTGAGGTTGGTCTTGCCCAACACCACGGCACCCGCGGCCCGGAGCCGCGCCACGACGAACGCATCGCGCGGGGCGACGGAGCCGGACAAGGCCAGGGACCCGGCGGTGGTCTGCATCCGGTCGGCGGTGGCGAGGTTGTCCTTCAGGAGCACGGTCACGCCATGGAGCGGACCGCGCGGGCCTCGGGTGCGCCGCTCCTCGTCCAGGGCCCGGGCCATGGCCACGGCGTCGGGATTCAGCTCGATGACGGCATTCAGTCGCGGACCGCTTCGGTCGATCTGCTCGATGCGCCGGAGGTGGTGCCGGGCCAGACGCTCCGAGGTCAGTTTCCCGGCCGCCATCCGTCGCTGGACTTCCGCCACCGACAGTTCGGACAGCCCGGATCGCACCGCCCCTGCGCCGCCCGACCGGTCAGACCGGTCCGACCGGCATCCGACCCCGGTGCCCAAGGCCACCAACGCGAGCGAGGCCCCGCCCAAGCCTTCCAGGAAGTATCGCCGGTGGATCATCGCGCTCCGAGAGTGCCCAAACCTGAAACGGTCGCCAGCCAACTCATCAAGGGACTTCAGTCGGTGGCTCGCAGCACCACCCGGTCGGCGCGAGGAGCCTCAAAGGCAAATCGTCCCTCCAGCACGCCCCTAAAAGTATCTCTATTGGGTCATCAGAGAAAGGGCCGCTCATGCCCTCTAATATCGGAACGACGTTGGCAACATGATCAATCACTCGATTTCACTCAGATTGGAGTCTAAAATATTTTCCCGTATCTTTCAAAGAATCGGAAACTAAAAAAACACCGTTGATGAGACTCGGCGCGTTGGTAACCCGTTGCCAAACGCCGTTTGGCATCAAGGTGGTCGTGGATTGAAGCACGGCGTTGCTGAACGAAGCAGACCAGCGGATTTCCAATTCGGTTCCAGTTCGTTTGATGCTCAAGGTCGGTTGGGGCTTTGGAAGTTTCACCAACCATGCCTGACTGATGCCTTGAGGATTGATCCCCTCCCCGACAATCACGGTCCCATCGGCGGAAATACCTGTCGCCTCTTCCAAAGTCCATCCCGACAACTCAAGTTGAAATTGGCTTTTCAAGACAACTTGGAGATCACGCATTCCATTAACTGAGTCCCAAATAAACGCCCGGGATTGGTACGCATTGTTTTCAACTATACCTGAAGCACCGACAACCATGTTTCCGTCCGCGGAAACGGCAGATGCTTCGCTCCAGGCGAAACCTTCAAGGACCCCAAGCACTTCAATGCCTCCAGCCTCGGACCAACGAAATGCTTGGGAACCGCCCCACACCGTGCCAACAACCACGGACCCGTCACTCGACACCCCCCAAGGAATGCTGCTGCCGTATTCGCCCAGAACGTCCAAGGCCCGCATGACCCCATCGGCCCCGCGCCGAAACGCCTGCGTGTCCCAAGACTCAGCAGAAATAGAATATCCAACAATCACCCGACCATCGCGGGAAATGGCTGTGGCTTCCCCACGTGAACCACCGGGAAGGAACCCGAGTCCTCGCAAACCTTTAT
>JBIKMQ010000494.1:0-2914 GCA_044359215.1 Candidatus Chromulinivoraceae bacterium | reverse complement strand
CCCGGTCTACGACCAGGCCGTCAGCGCCCTGATCGACGACCTCTATGACCGGGGCCTCGACCGGAAGGTGCTGCTGGTGGTGACCGGCGAGTTTGGTCGCACCCCGCGCCTCGAGCGCAACCGGGGCACCGAGACCAAGGTGGTGCAACCTGGCCGCGACCACTGGCCCCAGTCGATGAGCTTCCTGGTGGCCGGCGGCGGCATGCGCACGGGCCAGGTCGTCGGGGCCACCAACTCGAAGGCCGAGCATCCGGTCGAGCGGGTGCTCTCGCCCAACGACCTGTGGGCCACGGTCTACCGGCACCTCGGCATCGACTACCACGAATCGCTGCTCGACCTCGGCGGACGCCCGATGCCGATCCTGCCCTTCGGCGCGCCCATCCCGGAGCTGCTCCCGAGCGGAGCCTAGACCGGCTCCCCTCGCCGACCGTCCGCCCCCCGACCTCATGAACCCCTTGCCGCCGATCCTGTCCCGACGCGGGTTCCTCAGGTGGACAGCCATGCTGCCATGGGTGGCCACGCCGGGCCGGGCGGACGACAAGCCCCTGCGGGCTGCCATCATCGGGCACACCGGCCGGGGCGACTATGGCCACGGGCTCGAGGGCATCTTCAAGGGCCGGCCCGGGATCGACCTGGTCGCCGTGGCCGATCCGGTGGAGGCGGGCCGGAAGCGGACGGGGGCGGCGGTCGGGGCCCGGGCGACCTACGCCGACTGGCGTGAGATGCTGGTCCGCGAGCGGCCCGCCCTGGTGTCCATCGCGATGCGCCACGCCGATCAGCACGCGGCCATCGCCCTCGAATGCCTGCGCGCCGGGTCCCATGTGTATGTCGAGAAGCCCTTCACCCGGGACGCCGCGGAGGCCGACGAGGTGCTCGCCGAGGCCGGCCGGCAGGGGCTCCGGGTCGCCGTCGCCCACACGATGCGGATGGCGCCCGCGACCCGGGCCCTGCGCGAGGCACTGGCCGCCGGGGCGATCGGAGACCTGCGGGCCATGCGCGCCCACGGCAAGCAGGACGCCCGCGCCGGCGGCGAGGACCTCATGGTGCTGGGCACCCATCTGCTCGACCTCATGCGCAGCGTGGCCGGGGATCCCCGATGGTGCTCGGCCGTGGTGCAGCAGCAGGGCCGGGCCGTCGGGCCGGCCGACCGCCGCCAGGTCAGGGACGAGGTGGGCTGGGTGGCCGGAGACCAGGTGGACGCGCGGTTCGGCTTCGACCACGGCGTGATCGGCACCTTCACCAGCGACGGCCGCCTGCGTGAGACCTCCGGCCATTGGGGCATCGAGTTCGTCGGCAGCCGGGGCACGGCACGCCTGCTCTGCGACCTGGTGCCCCGGGCCTTCGTGCGTTCGGGTTCGGCCGGATCGCCGGAGGGACGCGGCGAGGACTGGAAACCCCTTGGGCCCGAATCGCAGGCCGGCACCGCCCCGGCGGTCCCGGGAAGCGGGGTCATCGACCACAATGCGGCGCCGGTCACCGATTGGCTGGCGGCCATCCGTTCCGGCCGGGAGCCCGAGTGTGGCGGCCGCAACGGCGCATGGGCCGTCGAGATGGCGATGGCCGTCCACGCCTCGTCGCTTGCCCGGGCACGCGTGGACCTGCCGCTGGCCCGACGGACCCACCCGCTGGGTGGCGGTTGAACCGGGCCGTCGCAGTCCATGGCCCCCGGGTCACGGCCTTTCGGCTGGCAGGCCCGGAGCTCGGACGACAGGCTCAGCCCGATGCCCCACCGGTCGAGCCCCGGCTGCACCCCGAGCAGCGCTCCAAAGGTTCCCCACGCGATGCCTGGGCACCATCCCCCAACGCCCCGCCGGCGATCCGGGCCGACGCGGATCGCCCTCGTCGCCGCCATGGTCGTCATCATCGCCGGCCTCCTGCCGATGTCCGCCGGGGACCTGACACGGCGGGCCGGCAGGCCACCCGGGACGGCGTCGAAGCCCAACCTGCTCTTGATCGTCTCGGACGACCAGGCCTGGACCGACCATGGGTTCATGGGGCACGCGTCGATCCGTACACCGCACCTCGACCGGCTCGCCGCAAGGTCGGCGTGCTTCACCCGCGGTTATGTGCCCTCGAGCCTGTGCTGTCCCAGCCTCGCCTCGCTCATCACCGGCCGGTACCCGCACCAGCACGGCGTGGTCTGCAACGACCCGCCGCGGCCGCCCGGGACACCGGCCGCCGGATTCTACCGGAGCGAGGCCTACCGCGCGGGACGCGAGCGGCTCTCGTCCTTCCTCGAGGCGACGCCCACGCTGCCGCGGATCCTGCGGGACCACGGCTACCTGAGCTTCCAGAGCGGCAAGTGGTGGCAGAACGACTTCGCCCGTGGCGGGTTCACGCACGGCATGACCCGGGGCGACCGGCACGGCGACGCGGGCCTCGAGATCGGCCGCGTGACGATGAAGCCGATCGAGGACTTCGTGGCGATGGCCGAGGAACAGGGCCGGCCTTGGATGGTCTGGTATGCACCCATGATGCCCCACGACCCGCACACGCCCCCGGAACGGTTCCTGGCGCGGCACCGCGACACGGCGCCCTCGCTGCCGGAGGCGAAGTACCGGGCGATGGTCGAGTGGTTCGACGAGACCTGCGGGCAGCTGCTCGGGTTCCTCGAGCGGCGCGGATCGGCCACCAACACCGTGGTGGTCTTCGTCACCGACAACGGCTGGATCACCGACCCGCAGACCGGACGCTACGCCCCCCGCTCCAAACAAAGCCCCTACGACGGCGGCCTGCGGACGCCCATCCTGGTGTCGTGGCCGGGACGCGTGGCCCCGCGACGCGACGACACCCATGCCGTCTCCAGCCTCGACCTGATGCCCACGCTGCTCAAGGCCGCCGGCGCGACACCACCACCCGGGCTGCCCGGCATCGACCTGCTCGACCGGGCCTCCGTGCGCCGGCGGACCTCGGT
>JBIKMQ010000493.1:0-2928 GCA_044359215.1 Candidatus Chromulinivoraceae bacterium | reverse complement strand
CGGCCGAGGTGGTGGTGGCGTCGAGCTGCTGGATCAACGTGCGCACCCGCTGGATGTCGGCCTCCGAGGCCAGCACGATGATCTGCTTGCCCGAGGCGTCGGGGATGAGCTTGGGCTCGAGCTGGGGGTTGCTGGGCTGCTCCCCGAGTTGGCTCATCATCTGGCCGGCCAGCGTGATGAGTTCGGCGGGCGACTTCCCCTGGACGGGGATGACCGCCATCTGGCGCTTCGGCCGCTCCGGGGCGACGTCCACGACGGCCAGGATTGCCTCGATCTCCTTCTTCTGTTCGTCGGTGGCCGTCACCAGCAGGCGGTTGTTGGCGTTGTCCGGCACGACCGAGGGCTTGGGCTGGCTCTCGAAGCGGCGGTCGGACATCCGCTCGGTGATGAGGCTGTTGAGGCTGGCGAAGGCCGTCTCGAGGCGGGCGTTCCTGAGCGTGAGGATGTGCAGCGCCCGTTGCTGGGGCTTCGACTTCTCGGCGCGGAGGTTGCGGACGATCTCCTCGATCCGGGTCAGGTGCTCCTCGGAGGCGGTCACGATCAGGCGGCTGGTGTCCGGCTCGGCCATGATCTTGGCGTGGGCCGCCCCGCCGGCGGAGCCGTCGGCCACCTCGCTGCGGTAGATCTGCTCGACCAGCGGCACCAAGCGCTTGGCCTCGGCCACGCTGCCCAGCTCGAGGAAGCGCGTCTGCTGCGGCCTCGGGTTCGTGGACCCGGTCTCGAGCTGGGAGATGATGTCGGCGGCCGTCTGCACGTCGCCGGGCGAACCGGTCACCACGATGCTCTGGCTGCCGGGTTCCACCGAGACGCTGGCGGTGGGCACCTTCTGGCCGTTCGGGAGCGTCCGGGTGAGGGCCTCGTTGAGGATCTTGCCCACGTTCTTGACCTCCGAGCTGCGGGTGCGGAACACCCGGGTCACCTGCACGACCTGCGCCTTGCCCGGGGTGCCGGCGCCCGCGGCGCTGGTGCGTCCCGACCCGTGGACGGGCTTGTCCAGCCGGTTGACCAACGCCTCGATCTGGTCGGCCATGCCGGCGAGCGGCGCGGCGACGATCAGCCGGTTGGTGTTCTTCTCGGCGATGACGCGCGCCTTGGTCGCCGCGGCCGAGCCGGTCTCGTTGGGCGCGGCCACCCCGGGGATGGCCTGCCGGATCATGTTGGCCAGCTCCTCGGCCTTGATGACCTCTGGCGTGTAGATGCGCACGTCGCCGGCACCGGTGCCGCCGTCCTCGAAGCGTCCGATGAGTTCGTCGGCGAGGGTGAGCCGCTCGCGGGGGCCGAAGAGCACCAGCGTGCGCGAGGCGTCGTCATAGACCGCCGTCACGTAGTCGTTGGGGTCGGGCGGCAGGACGTCGAGCTGCTTGCTGTTGGGGTTGAACTGCGTGCGCTTGGGCGCGGTGGTGACGCCGAAGGTGCGGTTGATGAGGTCGGCGACGACCGCCCCGGAGGCATGGAGCAGCGTGTAGGTCTTCATCTGCCGCTGGGCGGCCGTCTCGTTGTCCACCGAGCCGATGAGGGCCTTGATCCGTTGGATGTTGACCAGGCGGTCGGTGAGGATGAGGCCGCGGCCCCGGGAGAGCGGCGCCACCGAGCCGGCGGACGACAGCAGGTTGGTGACCGACTCGGAGATCTCGCGGGCGTCGAGGTTCTTCAGGTCGAGGACCACCGTGACCACCTCGCCCGGCCGGACCCCGTCGGCCTTGTCGCCGCCGCGCAGGATCCGCAAGGGGGTCTGGGGCAGCTCCTTGAAGGGCAGCACGCGCAGGAAGTTGCCCTCCTCGACGATCATCTGCCCCTTCATGGAGAGGATGACGTTCAGCGTGTCGAAGGCCTCGGCGTAGTTGTAGGCGTTGGGATCGTTGAAGGTGATGGTGCCCGGCAGGTTGATCTCGCCCACCACCGGCTTGCCGGACATCTGCGCAAAGCGCTCGATGACGTCGGCATACGGGATGCCGTCGAACTGGAAGCGGATGTTGCGCGCCTCGCCGGCCTGGGACTTCGCGGTGCCGGCCGCGGCGCCGTTGGTCGTCGTCGCCGAGGGGGCGGTCGGGGCATTCGCGGCTGGGTTGGGCGCCTGCGCCCGGAGGGGGGCGGTGAAGGCCGCCAGGCCGAGGGCCAGGCCCAGGGCGAGGATGGTGCCCGGGCGGAAGGTCCGTGGGATGTTCATGGGAAAGGGGGGATGGCGGGAGTTCAGAATTGAGCGATGCCAGGGGGCAATTGCTCCGGTTTCAGTTTGTGGCGCTGGGCGAAGGTGCCCCCGCGCTCGATGGCCCAGTATTCGGTGCCGATGCGCAGGATCACCCGGCTGCCGGACAGGACGTGCTCGCGGCCTGGGGTGGGCAGGGGGCGGTAGTCGATCTGGACGATGACGCCGCCGGCGATGGTGTCCCCGACCTTGTAGCGGAGGGTCTTCTGGGCGCCGAGGTCCCGCACGTGGATCTCGGGCTCGCCGCCCCACTCGGAGAGGGACACCAGGCGGAAATTGTCCGGTCCCGGGGTGCCGGGCGGTGCGGGCCGGGGCGGGGCCGGGGGTTGTCCGGCCGGCGTCGGCGGCAGCGGCTTCGGGATGTAGGGGCGCAGGAGGTCCCGGGCGACCATCGGATCATAGACCCGGCGTTCCGGGCTCTCGGCGTTGAGCTTGGACTCGAGGTCGACCCGTTCCACCTCCGGACTGGGCATGGGCACCAGGGTCAGGTAGCGGAAGCTCACGCGCACCCGACCCGGGGCGTCGGACGGGGCCAGCGTGAGGCCGTCGAGGCGGTGGACCGGCGTGGCTCGGTCGAGCAGGAAGACCAGGTTGACCACCTGCGCCAGCGGCCCGTCGCCCCGGACGGTCCAGCCCGTCTCCAGCGCTCCCCGGATCTTGCGCGTGCCGGTCGGCAGGCGGCTGAAGTCGGCCTCGCGCAGTCCGCTGTTGATGATGGTGCG
>JBIKMQ010000492.1:0-2930 GCA_044359215.1 Candidatus Chromulinivoraceae bacterium | reverse complement strand
CGAGGGAGCCGGTCTCCTGGCCGACGTGCGTGAGGTAGTTGATGGCACCGGTGTATTCCCCGTAATGGAGGTCCCACCCGCGGTTCTGCGGCTGGTATTCGGTGTTCTCCCGGATCACCGGCCGGGAAACGCCGTTGATGAGCACATTGGTCTCGGTGTTGTACAGGCCGCCGAGATGCCATTTCCCGAACATGAAGGTCTGGTAGCCGGCCGTGCGGAACGTCTCGGGCAGGGTGTGTTCCTGCAGGCTCAGGCCCCGTGAATTGTTGACGGCCGTGCGGATGGGATGGCGGCCGGTCAGAAGGGCCGACCGGGTCACGCTACACACCGGCGTGGCGTAGAAACGCTCCAGGCGGATGCCCTCGCGGCCCAGGCGATCCATGTTGGGCGTCCTGGCAAGGCCGCCATGGGCTCCAAGATCCCCGAACCCATGGTCGTCGGTCACGACGATGACCACGTCGGGACGGGTCGTGGGCACGGTCACCAGCACCCGGTTGGTGGCACTCAGGGGCGGAGATCCTGAATCGGTCACCACCACCTCCACCGGATGCACCTGCCCGGCTTGGGCCACGGTGGGCGACCATTCGAAACGGCCGCTGGCCGGATCGATGGCCGCCCCGGCCGGGGCCAGCACGAGCCGGTAGGACAGGCTCTGCGACGCCCCGTCCGGATCGGCTGCCGCCGACTCCCACCGCTCGGTGCCCCCGGCCCGGACCTGCCTCGGATCGTCGGCCCCCGCCGGGAACACCGGCGCCCGGTTGGTGGTGCCGCTTCCGCCCCCGGATCCGGCACTGCCCGTGAACCGGACGAGCACCTCGTTGTCGAGCACCAGGTTGGACGACCAGATGAAACGAGCTCCCGATTGTGGGAACACCGACGGGAAACGGGTGTAGGCCGGCTTGTTGTCCAAGCCGACCTGGGCCTCGGTGTAAAGGGTGGCCGGCGGCCAGGACGACGCATCGAAGCCTGGCTGCGCCCAGTCGGTGGGCACCGGATAATGCAGCGCCCAGGCGTTGGTGCCTGGGTTGGCATCCAACGGGACGGCCGACGAATCCCGGGTCCCGTCGGCCCGCTGGACCACCAGCGAGGGATCCGTCAGCGGCGCGATGTAGAAGCTCTGCGCACGCCAGGCGGGCCCGGTCACCGTGCCATCGCTGAAGCTGGCCATGAACCCGCCATCACCGGGGTGAAAAGGGTTGCCGCCATTGAGTTCGGTTCCCAGGCCCAGGTTTTCCTCCCAATCCACCAGGCGGACGGCATAGGTCACGGGCCGCCTGGCGCGGAACCGCACCACGCAGGAATTGAAGGGCGTGTAGGGCACCGGATCCACCGCCACCCGAGTGCCGTTGACGTACAGTTCGAAGTAGTTGTCCGCGAACAGGTATCCGGTGATCACCTCCCCGTCGGGATCGACCGTGACGACGGGAACCGCTTCAAGATCCACGGCGCTGATCCCCTCGGGGCGGACGCCCGTCACGTCGTTGTAGAGGTCCGAGGCCCTCGGTCCCTCCAGAAAGGCTGTCGCGGCCGGAACCGTCCAGATCGAGCCATCCTGGCCGGTGACCCGCCCCACCCCCGCGATACGCTGCCCCGCCGGGAGCAGGTTGGCCACGACCGTCTGGGCCCTTCCTCGGGACATCGATCCGGTCTGGGTGGCGCCAGACACCGTCACGACCGCCTCGGCGCTCTGCGTGTTGCCGACGGCGTTGGAGACCCGCACCGAGTAGGCGCCGGCCGAGGCACCCGAGATGGGCGACAAGGTGAGGGTCGAGGAGCGGGCGCCGGAGATCCCGTCCCCGTCGACCAGGGCCGACCCGTTGCGGAGCCATTGGTAGCCGAGGGTGCCGGCCCCCTGCGCCGTGACCGTCAGGCTGACGCGTTCGCCCGGGGACGCCTGGCGCGCTGGCGGCTGGACGACCACCAGGGGCTCCTGCACCGAGGCCAGCGCCGGGGCGGGTTTCCAATTGGGATAGTTGGTGGTCCGCAGGCCGACCGCATCCAGGTAGGTGACCTTGAGGATGCCCGCCGCCCGGTCCAGGGAGTAGGTCCAGCTGTTGGTCGGCGGCGCGTTGGAAGGCACGCTGTAGCTCAGCCGGTACTGGTCGGGCCCCAGGCGATCGAAGGTCTTGAGGGCGGCCCCGTTCAGGCCCGTGCCCGACGGCCGCACGGGATTGACCCTGGGCTGGACCCCAGCCTGACTGACGACCTGCCCCTGCCCGTTGGTGCTCACCACCGCGGTCACCTCGCCGTGAAACCCGCCATTCACGAACGGCATGCTGAGCGAGGCATGGTAGTGGTAGAATCCCGTCCCGTTGGTGTGTCCCCGGAAGGTGTCGAGACCCACCGGCAGGGATCCGTCGGGCTCGGTGAGGCCGTAGATGGGATAGCCATCGAGGGCGAAGGCGATGGGAAGATCGGGACCGAGGACGTTCGTCAGGTGCAGCGGGGCGGCATGGTAATGGTAGTCGTCGGCCCGACCACAGTGACCTCCCCAGACATCCAGTTCCCCGATCAGGGCCGAGATCTCACCCCGGTTGTTGGCCGGGTTGAAGATGGGGATGCCGTTGGCCGCCAGCGCGATGGCCCCCTGGAGGAAGGTCTGCGAGGTGATGGCCTGGGGCTTGGCCGCGACCACCGGCTCGAGCGGCAGGTGCCAGGTGTTGGTGCCGAAGTAGAACGTGGGAACGGGGATCTGGCGTTGCCAGGCGGTGATGCCCTCCATCATGCCATGGGCCGGCATCCCGTCGGACCCGATGCGGAACTCGTCGGCATTCCACCAGAACCTCAGCGCCGGCTGGAAGCGCACGAAGGTGCGGGCCATGAGGTCGGCCCGGGCCGACGCCTCGGCCGAGACCGGGATCGCCGTGGACCCGGCGGCGGCGACGCCCGGACCGTTCGCGGCCTTGGGCAAGGTGCGGAGACGGATCTTG
>JBIKMQ010000491.1:0-2944 GCA_044359215.1 Candidatus Chromulinivoraceae bacterium | reverse complement strand
ACTCGGTGATGCTCATGCACGCCACTCAGGGCCGATGCTACGGCGTCGGCGAACTGGAAGGCTGGCTGCGCGAGGCCGGCTTCACCGCCTGCCTGGAACTGCCCGGCGGCGCCGCTCGAGGAGGTCTGATTGCGACCAGGCCATGAGCCGCGGTGGGGCAAGGTGATGAACGCAATCGACGGGCACCGCAGCCTCCGCCCGCCGCCGATCACCACCCCACGGCCGACCGCTTGCCCTGCTTCGTGATGGTCTTCTCATCCTCCCAGACGGCCAGGCCGTCACGGGTGGCCAGAGCCATCTGGAAGACGTAGGTGGACTCGCTCTTGTTGCCCTGCCGGGTGCGGTTCTCGATGATCTTGCCCGAGAGCGTGTAATCCGGGCGGGAAGCCACCTTCTGGGTGCCCAGGAACTGCGCCTCCCGCTTGGCCTCGGCGGCCAGGGGATCCTCCGGGCCACCCAAACCGGCGGTGATGTCGGCCACGACCTTGCCCGTGCCCAGCAGCGACACGCGGATCTTCTTCACGAGGAGGTCGGTGTCGATCTGGAGGCTGGTGCTGTTGACGATGCGGCTGATGGCCAGCACGGCACGACCATCGGGACCGGAGCCCTTGAGGTTGCCGGAATTGATGTGCTTGGAGATCAGCGAATTGACCATGGCCTCGGAGGCCATGTTCCAGTCCTGCACATTGAGTTCACCCACGTTGGTGATCGTGCGGGTGCTGCCCGGATCGACGTAGGTGGTCTGGGTGGCGCAGCCGCCGAGGAACGCGGCGGTGGCGAGGGCGATGGCGGTGGGAACGAAGGCGCGATTCATGGACGTGCGGAAGGGGTTCGGACGGTCGAAACGGGGTTCAGCGGGCGTTCTCGTAGAGTTTCAGGCGGAAGTCGCGGACGGCGGCGTTGGGGGCAACTCCCTGGAGGAACACCGATTCCTTGCCCTCGACCTGCCGGGTGACGGCCACCGACGACGGGCCGTCGACCAGGTTGCCGTCCTTGTCGAACCACTCCCACTTGTAGGCGAAGCGTTGGTACCGACGGGTGGTGTTGAGGATCTCGGCCTGTACCTTCAGGAAGCCTCCTGGTCCCTCGGACACGTTGATGCCCTGCACCTGAACCCGCCGCGCGAGCGAGGCGTCGGTGACGACGCGCTTCTCGGACACCAGGTTTCGCTGGAAGGCCGGCTGCGCCGGCTCGGAGGTGTTGACCGTCTGGCATCCCGTGCCGATCGCGGCCAGCAGGGTTGCGGTGGCGAGGGCTCGAACGATGGAGGGCTTCATTGGAGACGGATCGTCGTGATCACGAGCGGGGAATATGGACTGACGGAACGGACCAAGATGAGGTTAGTCGATCCGGGATCGACGGCAACCTCGGCCTGCTGGCCGTTGGCGGCCGACACCTTGAGCTTCCCTTCGGCCGGGGTGGCCAGGGAACAGAACTGGTACTCCTTGGGCAGGGTCGTCCAAGTCCGGGTGTCGGCGATGTTGACCGCCGCCTGCGTGGCCGCCGTGGCCAGCATCGAGATCAACCCGGCCACCGAGCCGCCCTGCTCCTCGGCCGTCTTGTTCACGAAATAGGCGGCCGTGGCCTTGATGGTGGTGGACAACAGGGTCTTGGTGACGACCCCGGGCAGTTCGTCGCGGAAGGCTTGGCCCACGATGCCGTCCATGCTGGCCAACGTGACGCTGGTCTCGCTGCCGGCCGAGGTCGACAGGGTGATCGACGCCACCCGATCCGGGTTCACCTCCAGGGTCGGCAACGCGGCCCCGACATAGGGCACCCGGTTCGCCCCGACGATGAACAGTGGGAGGTCGAGGCGGAACTGCCCGCGATGCGGCGCGAGCCCCGTCTCAAACACCACGAAGGAGCGCGGTGGCGGTGCCTGTCCGTTGGCCGCCTTCTCGGCGATGGCGAGGTCGGCGGCGATGTACTTGCTGGGACCGGACATCGCCTGGACCCGCTCGAAGGACTTGCGGGCGCGCTCGAGGTCGCTGGCCCCGGCCGCCCGCGACAGGAAATACACGCCATCGAGGTACACCGTGAAGGGGTTGGCGTAGTCGGCGTAGGCCTTGAGCGCATCGAGTGACCCATAGTTCTTTTTCATCAGGCCGCTGACCTCGGGGTCCGATTGGGCCTTCAGCACGCTCTCATGCTCATCGGCCTTCCCGGCGGCGGCGGTTTGGATCTCCTTCTGCTCCCGCTCGATCCGTCGGCGATTGTTCTCCACCGCGTCCTGCTGCCGCTGGTAGGCGCGGATCAATTCAGGTCGCGCCTTGTCGGGTTGCCCGAGCTGGAGGTGGTTGAGCGCCTTGTAGGTGCTGACGAGGATCCGGTCGTAGTCGCGGCCCGTGTACGGCAGGTTGGCCTGGTTGGACAGCAGCGCCCCCGCCTCGCGGGACACGCTGGTCTTGGCCTGGTCGTCGAAGCGCTGGATGAGCGCGTCGGCCTGCTCGAAGGCTGCCTGGCTTTCAGCGATCTTCCCGGCCGCCCGCAGCGCCATCGCCTGCTCCAGCCGGTACACTAGCGCATCCTTGCCCCCCTCGGCCTTGTCCGCCTTGCGGGTGAAGTCCGCCGCGGCCGCCTCGAGGTTGCCGCTGCTCCAGAGTCCCTTGGTGTCGGCAGTCTTCTGCTCATAGGTCTGGCAGCCCGACAGCAGCAGTGCCGCAAGCCCGAAAGCCAGGAGCGTCCAAGCCGGATGAAGGAAGCGCATGGGTGGAATCAGGAGGCGTCGGGAGTGTTTCCAGATCGGCCCGGGACGGCAGCGGGACCCACGGTTGGGAGGGAATTCTCCCGATCGTCCGGCCGATCCCGTGGACGGATTACTGCCTGAGGATGGCTCCTTCGGCGATGCCACGATCGTCCACGATCAGGGCGCGGGAGAACTTGGGCAGCACCTCCGTGATGCGGACCTTGCCGACATCGGCTTCCTCCCTCCCAAGCACTTCCT
>JBIKMQ010000490.1:0-2948 GCA_044359215.1 Candidatus Chromulinivoraceae bacterium | reverse complement strand
CACCACGGGCTCGATGTATCTGGTCGAGGTCAACGGTCATCGGGTGCTGCTGGAATGCGGCCTCTACCAGGGAAGGCGCGAGGAATCCATCCACCGGAACCGGGAGTTCCCCTTCGACCCGGCCACCCTGGATGCCGTGGTTCTGAGCCACGCCCACATCGACCACGCCGGCAACCTGCCCAACCTGTGCAAGCAGGGCTACCAGGGCAACATCTACGCCACCTTCGCCACGCGGGACCTGTGTGCCGTCATGCTGGAGGACTCGGCCCGGGTGCAGTTGGCCGACAGCCAGTTTGTCTCCAAGCAGCGCGCCAAGGCGGGGCAGCCCCCGGTCGAGCCCCTGTACAGCGTCGAGGATGCCGAGCGGGCCACCCGTCAGTTCGTGGCCATCAACTATGGCCGACGGATGCCGTTGGTCGATGGCGTGACCCTCGAGTTCCGTGACGCCGGCCACATCCTGGGATCGGCGCAGGTCATCCTCGATGTCCGCGAGGGGGGGCGTCACTTCCGGTACCTGTTTTCCGGGGACATCGGCCGGCCGAACCAGGAGATCCTGCGCGATCCCGAGCCGGTGGAGGATGTCGATGTCCTGCAGGTGGAGAGCACCTATGGCGACCGGGAGCACGGCGACGCGACCTTCTCGCGCGATGAACTCTGCCGGGTGGTCTCCGCGGCCCTGGCCCGCGGGGGAAAGGTCATCATCCCGGCCTTCGCCGTCGGCCGGACCCAGCAACTGGTGTACGTGCTGAACCAGTTGACCGAGTCCGGGTGCCTGCCCGAGGTGCCCATCTTCGTCGACAGTCCCTTGAGCGTGAACGCGACCGAGGTCTTCCGGCTGCACCCCGAGTGCTTCGACACCGAGGCCTACGAGCACCTGCGGACCAAGGGCAACCCCTTCGGCATGGACCACCTGCTGTACATCCGGGAGGCCGCCCAGTCGAAGAAGCTCAACGAATTCGAAAAGCCCTGCATCATCATCAGCGCCTCGGGCATGGCCGAGGCGGGGCGGATCCGCCACCACCTCAGCCACAATCTCGGCGATCCGCGCAATCTCATCCTCTTCGTGGGCTACTGCGCCGAGCATACGCTGGGTCACCTCATCGCGTCCGGCCGCAGCCAGGTCAACATCTTCGGCACGCCGCACGAGGTGAAGGCCCAGGTGGCCCGCATCGATGCCTTCTCGGGCCATGCCGGAAGGTCCGAGTTGCTGCACTACGTCCGGTCCCTCTCCGGCCCCTTGAGGAAGATCACGGTCGTCCACGGCGAGGAGTCCTCGTCGCTGGCCTTCGGCGAGGCCCTCGCGAAGCTCAAGCCGACGGCCGAGGTGGTCGTTCCCCAGCGGGGACAAATCGTCGAATTCTGAGCTGGATTCGTCCGTGTCCGGGTTGCCTCCGGTTCGTTTTCACCGCGCGTGCGGCGGTTTGGTGTTGTTTCCGGCGCCTTTGTCCGCTTCAAACCGGGCGTGCAATCGAAGTTCAAGGCGGTCGACGGGGCGGTCGTGGCCCCGCAGGGGTTCCTCGCGGGCGGGGTCTTCTGCGACATCAAGCGCCTGGGCACCGGCAAGGGATCGGACAAGGGGCGCAAGCGCGACCTATGCCTGCTGGTCAGCGAGACCCCTGCGGCGGTGGCCGGTCTCTTCACCACCAACCAGGTCTGCGCCGCGCCGGTGAAGGTCTGCGTCTCGCGGGTGGCCAAGGGGGTCGCCCAGGCGGTCGTGGTCAACAGCGGCAACGCCAATGCCTGCACCGGACGCCAGGGCATGAAGGATGCGCTGGCCATGACGGCCCTGGCCGAGGAGACGCTGGGCCTTTCCACGGGCCGCGTGCTGGTCGGCTCCACGGGTCGGATCGGTGTCCAGTTGCCCATGGCACAGGTGGCCGCGGGCGTCGCCGCCGCGGCCGAGCTCCTCGGTTCCACCCCGGATCATGCGGCCCATGCGGCCGAGGCCATCATGACCAGCGACTCCCGGCCGAAGACGCTGGCGGTCGAATTCAAGCTGGGCGGCCGAATCGTCCGCATCGGCGGCATGTGCAAGGGAGCGGGCATGATCCAGCCCGGCATGTCTCCCACCGGTGCCCGTCCTGCGGTCGCCCCGGGGTTGCACGCCACGATGCTGTGCTTCCTCACCACCGACTGCGACATCGCCGCCAAGCCGCTTCAGGCCGCCCTCAACGAGGCCGTGGCCTCGAGCTTCAACCGGATCACCGTCGACGGCGACATGAGCACCAACGACACGGTGCTCGCCCTGGCCAACGGCATGGCCGGCAACGCGGCCATCGGCAAGGCCTCGGGCCGGGACTTCGAGGTCTTCCAGGCGGCCCTGTCGCACGTTTGCCTGGCTCTGGCCAAGATGATCGTCAGCGACGGCGAGGGGGTGCACCGGGTGGTGACCGTCCGGGTCGAGGGCGCCCGTTCCTTCGCCGATGCCGATGCCGCGGCCCGGGCGGTGGCCAACAGCGCCCTGGTCAAGACCAGTTGGCACGGGGGCGATCCCAACTGGGGCCGCATCATCGACGCGCTGGGCTACAGCCCGGCGACGATTGTCGAGGACAAGGTGGACATCGGGTACCTCACCCCGGGATCCCGCAAGGTGCTCTGGAGCCTGCGACGGGGCCAGCCGACCCGGACCCCGTTCGCCGACCTTTGGAAGGCGGTGCAGGCCGACACCTTCGAGTTGCGCATCCGATTGAACCTCGGAAAGGCGTCGGCGGTGATGTACGCCGCGGACCTCACCGAGGAGTACGTCGACTTCAACAAGGGGACGATCACCGACCCCAGCCAGGCCGGGTCGCTGGGCGGCTGAATCCTCTGCGGTGGGGCCGTGCCCACCCTCCGTGCCCACCCTCCGTGCCCACCTCCTGCCGGCCAGGATCCCGCTCGACCCGCGGTTCTGGAGGGTGGGGACGGCCTCCCGAGCCATGCGTGTCCAGGGCCTCGGTGGGTCGGGC
>JBIKMQ010000489.1:0-2952 GCA_044359215.1 Candidatus Chromulinivoraceae bacterium | reverse complement strand
TGGGTGGACGAGGACAACTTCGGCCGCTACCTGCCGATCCTTCGGGAATGGGGACGCCCGGTGTACGTGCAGGCGGGCGCTCCGGAACTGGCCGAACTCGGCGAACCCTTGGCCCCCATCGAGGAATTGTCCGATGCCGCCTGGGCGCGACTGGCCGCGCAATCCACGCACGTCCTGCGCTTCTGAAGCCTGCGAGCCGACCGGAACCCACTCCTCAACATCCCATGACCCGCCTCCTGCATGTCCTGACCCGTCCGGCCGATCCCGGGGTCTCCCGGCTGATCGACGATCAGCGCCGGCTGCCCGACCATGAGGTCCTCGTCCGCGCGCTCGACGCGGAGGCCACCCCCGACTACCGCGAGCTGCTGGAGCAGGTCTTCGCGGCCGACTCGGTGGCCTGCTGGTGACGTCCTCCCAACGGGCTGATGTCCGGCCAATCGTGCCCTGAGGACCGGCAAGGACAACCATGGCTTCCGGGGAGTTTTCGCCGGCGTGAGACGGGTTCGGTGCGTTCACGGCCCGCGTTCGTTCCGCTCTTGGTGGCCCGGAGGCCCCAAGGTAGGCTCCGCGGTCTGATGAAGTCGCAGGGACGAGTGTATCTGGTGGGAGCCGGTCCGGGAGACGCTGGACTGCTCACCCGGCGTGGGGCCGAACTGCTGGCCCGCGCCCAAGTGGTGGTCCACGACGCGCTGGTCCAGCCGTCGGTCCTGGCGCTCGCCCCGGCCGAGGCCGAGCGCATCGATGCCGGCAAGCGGGCCGGGTCGCATGCCATCCCGCAGGACGAGATGAACCGGCTGCTGGTCGAGAAGGCGCGGGCCGGTCTCACCGTGGTGCGACTCAAGGGCGGCGATCCCTACGTGCTCGGCCGCGGTGGCGAGGAGGCCGCCGAATTGGCGCGGGCTGGCGTGCCCTTCGAAGTGGTGCCCGGCGTGTCGTCCGTGACGGCGGTGCTGAACTACGCGGGCATCCCGCTGACCCACCGAGACCATGCGTCGGGATTCACCGTGGTCACCGGCCACGAGGATCCGGCCAAGGAGGGGCAATCCATCGACTTCGCCGCGTTGGCCGCCGCGCCTGGCACCCTGGTGGTGCTCATGGGGGTCGAGCGGCTGCGGGACATCTGCCGCCGGCTGGTGGAGGGCGGCAAGGACCCGGGCACCCCGGCGGCGATGGTCCAATGGGGGACGACGCCCCGGCAGCGCTGCGTGGAGGCCACGCTCGGCACCCTCGCCGACGCGGTCGAGCAGGCCGACCTGTCCAGTCCGGCGGTCATCGTCGTGGGCCCCGTGGTGACCGAGCGCGCGACACTGGACTGGTTTGGCCGGCGACCGCTCCATGGCCGACGGGTGGTGGTGACCCGCACACGCACGGGGGCCTCGGAGCTGGCCCGCCGCCTCGGAGACCTCGGTGCCGAGGTTCTGGAAATCCCCACCCTGCGCACCGAACCTCCCAAGGCCTTGCAGCCCCTCGTCGAGGCCATCGTGGGCATCACCGAGTACAACTGGCTGGTGTTCACGAGCCCCAACGGGGTGACCCGCTTCTTCGACACCTTTTTCAAGGCCTACCCGGACATCCGGAGCCTAGGCGGGTTGCGCATCGCCGCCGTGGGCCCGGCCACCACGGCCCGCCTGGCCGAACTGCACCTCCAGGTCGACGCCATGCCGGACACCTTCGTTGCCGCGAAGATCGCCGACGCCATCGAGCGGGTGGAATCGGTCGAGAACCTGCGGGTGCTGCTCATCCGACCGGAGGAATCACCCTCGGAACTCGGGCGCCTGCTCGAGGAGCGCGGCGGCATCGTCGACGAGGTGGCCAGCTACCGGACCGTGCCCGAGACGATGGATCCGAAGGGGGCCGCAGCCAGCCTCCTGGACGGTGGGGCCGACTGGCTGACCTTCGCCAGCGGCTCGGCGGTCCAGTTCTTCCACCAGCGGTTCGACCTGCCGGTGGTGCTCCGCAAACACCCGGGCCTGAAGACCCTCACCATCGGTCCGGAGACGAGCAAGGCCCTCCGGGCCCTCGGCATCGACCCGACGGCCGAGGCGAAGGTCCACACCATCGACGGCATGGTCGACACCCTCCTCAAGAAGTCCGCGGCGTGAATCGCCCCGCCGATCCCGCCCGGTGCGTTCCACGATCACCGCGGGCACGGAAGCGCGGCAGGACCCCGGGGAAAATGCCGCTTGCCGTCGCGCCTTGCGGTGCCGAAGATCCGGTCCAAGATTTGATTTATGGCTGACATCGCTAACCGGTACTCCGAAAACGTCACTGGCAAGTACTTCGTCGACAACCAATGCATCGACTGTGACCTCTGCCGCGAAACCGCGCCGAAGAATTTCACCCGCTGGGATGACGGCGGCTACTCCTACGTGATGAAGCAGCCGACCTCCCCCGAAGAAGAAGCCGCCTGCAAGGAGGCCATGGAGGGCTGCCCGGTCGAGGCGATTGGCAACAACGGCTGAGGTGCCGATCCCGGGCCTCCCGGACGTCATCCCATCACACAGACACAACCCGGCCTCGGCCGGGTTGTTTCGTTGGGGATGGCCTCGTCGGTCCCCTCGCCGCGCCCATCGGGAATCGGCATGACTTGACCGTGCCCGATGGCAAACTCCGGACATGACTTCCATCCCGTTGGTCGCGTGGCAGCCCCGTTGGTGGGGCCTCATCAGCCTGGCATGGGCCCTGGTGGGGTGCCCGCCCCGAACCGCGGCGGCCAACCCGGAGACCGTGGGCCGACGGATCGACCAGGAGCTGCCGTCCCTCGAGGCCCTCTACCAGCAGTTGCACCGGAAACCCGAGCTGTCCTTCCAGGAGGCGGAGACCGGCCTCCGGATCGCCGCAGAACTTGAGAAGGCCGGCCTGACGGTGACCCGCCGCGTCGGCGGGCACGGCGTCGTGGGCGTGCTCACCAACGGGCCCGGGCCCGTGATCCTGCTGCGATCCGACCTCGAT
>JBIKMQ010000488.1:0-2954 GCA_044359215.1 Candidatus Chromulinivoraceae bacterium | reverse complement strand
CGCGGACCAGCACATGCTCGTCGACCCCGGTGCCGTCCATCCAGGCGACTGCGGTCCGGCTTTGCCAGGCGACCTTGCCGGCCAGCGCCTCCTGCTCGCGGACGAGTTGCCGGGAGAGTTTGCGGTACTCGGCATCGGTCGCCAGGCCCGACAGTTCCGGGTGTTGGAGCCACCAGTCGGCCCATCGGAGGACCGCGGTGGGCGGCGTGTTCGTGCTGCGGCCCTCGAGCCAGTCGCAGGCCTCGAGCGCGCGCTTCTGGAGCGCGTCCACCAGGTCCTTCGCCAGAGTGTCACGGCGGGCTCCGGCCATCAGGGCCACGGGTTGCCATGTCGGGACCGTCTCCGATTCGACCACCTGGAGGATCTCGAGTTCCCGATCCCCGTCGGGACCGAACTCGAGGTGGGCCCGATGACCGGAATACGCTTCAAGCCCGTGGGTGACCCATTGGGGCTCCAGCGAATCTCCGGTGTCGAAGGTCTGGTTCAGCGCTCCATGAAGGGGGCCCTCGACCATCAGGTGCGAATCGACCGAGGCGAAGACCTTGGCGCGGCCGCGGAGGAGGTAGTGCAATCGACCCGATTGGAGGGTGACCGTGGGGGTGCGGAGCATGCGGCCGGCACGGGCGGCCGATCCGATGCGGCCCGAGTCGTTCTCATTGCCGGGAGTGTTGGACAAGCGGTTCCAGAAGGCGTCGCGTCGGGCCGCCCCGAGGTCCACGACGCGGGCGATGGGACGTCCCTCGGTCAGCCCCGCCACCAGGGTGCCCGCCGGCAGGGGGCCCGGTCCGAAGGCCTCGCCATCGGCCTTCCACGGCTGGGCATCGGGTCGGGTGAAATCGGCGATGATCCGCCGGGCCGGCAGCACCTCCGCGTCCGTGACCGAGGGGGTCCCGATGCGGGCCTCCGGTTGGACCAGCGGGTGCAGCAGGTGTTGGCGGTTGGTCTTGGCTCGTTGCAGTTCGGCGACCCAGGCCGAGGTCTCTGGAGTCGTGGAGTTGCCCTCCAGCGCTTGGTTCAGCGTCGAGCCCAGGCGTTGGGCGGTGGGCCGAAGGACCGTGCCGGCGCGCCGGGCCAAGGCGGGCAGGTGTCGGCCTCGGAGTTCCTGGAGTTCGTGGGCCATGCGCTGGTTGTTTTCCATGGCCTCGAAGCGGACCTGCCGGTAGTTCGAACTCAGGATGAATCCCGACAGGGCGTAGTAGTCCTGGCTCCGGATGGGGTCGAACTTGTGGTCATGGCAACGGGCGCAGGCGACGGTCAGGCCCAGGAACGACTTGGTGAAAACGTCGATCTTGTTGTCGATGCGGTCGCATTCGTCCTGGCGGATGTCCACAGGCGAGTGGACCTCCTCTCCCAGGAAGGCCCACCCGGTGCCCAGCACCGATTCGTTGTGGTCGGTCCCCGGGCGGAGGCGCGGCGGTTGGAGCAAGTCGCCGGCGAGGTGCTCCATGAGGAAGCGGTCGTAGGGGACATCCTGATTGAAGGCCCTCACGAGGTAGTCGCGGTATTGCCAGGCGTTGGCGATGGCGAAGTCGGACTCGTGGCCGCGCGACTCGGCGTAGCGCATCAAGTCCATCCAGTGGCGCGCCCAGCGTTCGCCGAAATGGGGCGACGCCAGCAGCCGGTCGACGGCGTTCTCCCGCGCCTGAGGACCGGCCTCCTGGTCGAGTCGTTGCTGGTCTTGAGGCGTCGGTGGCAGACCCGCCACCGCGAAGCTGGCCCGGCGCAGCCACACCGAGTCTGGCACGGGATCGGCGGGGCGGAGCCAGCGCTCCTCGAGGGGTTTCAGGATGAAGTGATCGATGGGGTCCGCGGCCCACTGGGTGCGGCGGATCGTCGGGATTTCCTGGCGTCGAGGCGGCTCCCAAAGCCAGGCCTGTGCGTTGCGGCGTTCCTCGAGGTTGAACGTGTCCTTGGCCGGGGCCTCCGCGGTGTCACCGCCGGGCCACGGCGCACCGGCCGCCACCCAGCGGCGGAAATCCTGCCGGACCGCCGCGGGTAGTTGGGCCTGCTTCGGAGGCATGGCCAGATCGCGATCGGAGTGGTCGAGGGCGCGGATCAGCCAACTCGACTCCGGCTTGCCGGGCACGACGGCGGGACCGGTGTCACCGCCAGCGAGCAGTGCGGCGCGGGAATCCACCCGCAAGCCACCCTGAATCTTCTTCGCCGTGGCGCTGTGGCACTCGTGGCAGTGTTCGACCAGCGCCGGCCGGATCCGTTGTTCGAAGAACTCGAGGCGGGCCGCGGGGTCGGCGTCCGGGCCCTCGGCGAGCAGCCTCCCGGTGATCGAGGCCAGCAGGGCGAGGCGCAGCAAGGGTTTCATGCAGGTGACAGGGTGCAACGGTAGGCTCAGGAGCCATCCGGCGGGGAGGTCTTTCTTGAGCCGGCCATGCGGTGCTCGCCCCGGCCTCGGCATTTTTGCCTTGGGCTTCGGGGGCGAGGGTTGGAAAGATGGCGGCAGATCCCATGAAATCTGATACCCGTGCCCGCACGCTTTCTTCCACCGCCTGGGTCCTCGTCCTCGCGGCCGCTTCCACCGGACTGGCCGACGACGAGGCCGCGTCATCGATCCGCCATTCGTACCTCGTGATGGGAGCCAAGACGGCCATCATCGGTGAAGACGGGAACGCCCGCTGGGAATACCGGGGCGGAACGCGCGACGGCTTCGTGCTGCCCAATGGCAACGCCCTGCTGGCCTGGTCGGACCGGGTCGAGGAGGTGACGCCCGCCAAGCAGGTGGTCTTCTCCTACACCCGCAATCCCGAGAACTCCGAGATCGGCACGGTGCAGCGCCTCTACAACGGCAACACGCTGGTGACCGAGTTGGGCAAGCGCCCCCGATTGCTGGAGGTCGATGGCCGTGGTGCGATCGTCCATGAGACGACCCTCCAGCCCGAGACCGACAACGCCCACATGCAGACCCGCATGGCCCGGCAGTTGAAGAACGGCAACTACCT
>JBIKMQ010000487.1:0-2962 GCA_044359215.1 Candidatus Chromulinivoraceae bacterium | reverse complement strand
CGATCCGCTGGTCTCCGCGGCAAGGAAGGAGGGTCGGGGTTCGGTGAGCCCCCATCCGTAGGCCACCGGTGGCAGGGCCCGGGCGGCGTCGCCCGAGAAGCCTCCGGATCCCGGCAGCGCGAAACGGGTGGGCGACAGGACGATCCCCTCGAGCGGGTCCGGTGAATCGGCCGACCAGACCCAGCGGAACGGGTCCGCCGGCACCGGCCGGGGAGCCTGCGGGAAGCGGGCCGTCAGCCAGAACGCACCCGCATGGATGGCCGCCAGGAGCGTGGTCACCCCGATCCAGCGGCCCGGGGTCCATCCGGTGTCGGGCGGCACGGTCATGCGGTCCGGGTTCATGGCGCGGGCGCGATGCCGGCAGCGGATCCGCCGAGGAGGATCTCCGAGACCCCGGCCTCGCGGGCCAGCGTCGCCAGCTCCTGCAGCCGCTCGTGGCGCACCGAGCGGTCGGCCTGGAGGTGGAGCCTCCGCGGGCCCCGGGGTGCGGCCGTCCGGAGGGCCAGGCGGGCCCGCAGCTCGGGCAGCTCGGTGACAATCTGGTTCTCGAAATAGCACTGCCCCGCGGCATCGACCGCCACCACCAGGAACGGTTCACCGGTCCAGGCCCCGAGGCGGGACCCACCCGGTGGCAGCTCGAGCCGGGTGCCCACCGGCAGCACGAGGTAGCCTCCGAACAGCATGAAGAAGAGCAGGATGAACACCACGCTGAGGTACGGGGCGACCTCGAACTGCCCCTTCAGCGGCCGGAGGTTCCGCTTGAAGGTCATGGCGTGCCGGAGGCCCTGGGGGAGTTGGGGATGCCCTCGGCGGCCGGGGCGACCATCTTCAGCGCCTCGGCCGAGGCGCGCTCCATGTCGAACACCACCGCGTTGACCCGCGCCACGAGGTAGTTGTAGGCCGCGTAGCACACGGCGGCGATGGCGATGCCCAGGCCGGCGGTGTAGAGGGCCTGCCAGACACCGGCGAAGAGCTCGGCCGGCGCGGCGAATCCTGGACCCGTCTGCAGCCGGCGGAAGGTGCCGCCGATGCCGGCCAGGGTGCCGAGGAGCCCCACCAGCGGCGCGATCTGCGTGAAGGTGGCCAGGAGCGGCAGGTTGGCCTCGAGCCTTGGCACCTCGACCCAGCCCACCTCCTCGATGGATTCCTGGACGCGCTCCCGGCCGGCGTCGCGGTTGAGGATCGCCGCCTTCACCAGGCGGGAGACCGGGCCCGGCGTCGCGTCGCAGATGGAGACAGCCTCGATGACGTTGTCGCGCTTGAGCACGTTGCGCACGCCGGCCAGGAACTGGGCGGAGTCGATCTGGACGCGGTGGTAGTAGAGCAATCGCTCGATGATGACGCTCAAGGCCACCCCGGCCATGAGTACCAGCAGCCAGAACAGGATCCCGAAGCCGCCGGCGGCGGCGGCCTCGGCCGGGCCCGCGCCCCCTGCGACCGCGCCGTTGGTGGGCGTCACGGCCGCGAGGAAAAACGGAGACGCGACGGGGAACGTCATGCGCATTAGGATGATAGGGCCCACCGGCCCGGGCAATCCCCGATCCCCGCCTGGGTCCGCGACCGACCGCCTCCGTCCCCGGGGTCGGAGCCATTGCGGCCGCCCGATCAGCGCAGGGATTCGGTGAGGATCTGCGTCTGGAAGATCCGCGCTTCCTTCTCGGTGATCGTGCCATCCCGGTCGGTGTCGGCGCGGCGGACCCCCTCGTTGAAGACCTGATGGGGACCGTACTCGGTGGTGACCTTGTGGGAGAGGATCATCGGAATCCCGAACTGGGTCTTGCTGTTCGATGGCGAAGCCGAGGTGCGGAGCTTCTCGACGGCCTCGTAGAAGGTGCGGGCTGCCGTGTCGGTCTCGAAGGTGATTGGCAGGCGTTCCTCGTGGATCCGGACCGTCTCCTCGTGGGAGATGCAGCCGGGACCGGTGACGGCGGCCAGAAGCAGGGCGGCGAGGGCGGCAGGCAGGTGGCACAAGGTCGGCACGCCCCTACAGACCCCCGGATTGATCCGGCGTTCAATCCAATTCTTGAAGGCCCGGCTTGAAGATCGCTCCCGCCGGCGGAGTCTTGCAGGACGCATGACCACCGCCTCCTTCGACAGCACCCTGAGGACCCGGCTCGTCTTCGGGCCCGGTTGCCTCGACCGGTTGGGCGAACTGGCCGCCGGCCTCGGCGGACATCGGGTGCTGCTGGTGACCGACCCGGGCATCGTGAAGGCCGGCCATGCCTCCCGGGCGGAGGCCCTGCTGCGGGCCGCCGGCCTCGAGGTGGCCGTCTTCGACGCCGTCCGGGAGAATCCCACGACGCTCGACGTGGGCCGTGGGCTGGAGGCGGCGCGGGCGGCCTCGGTGGACCTCTTCGTGGGCCTCGGCGGTGGCAGCTCCATCGACACGGCCAAGGGCGTGAACTTCCTGCTCACGCAAGGCGGCCGCATGCGCGACTACCAGGGCGTCGGCAAGGCCACCCGTCAGATGCTGCCGCTCATCGCCATCCCGACCACGGCGGGCACGGGCAGCGAATGCCAGAGCGCGGCGCTCATCGCCGACGAGGAGACCCACCACAAGATGGCCTGCCTCGATCCCAAGGCCGCCGCGCGCATCGCCCTGCTCGACCCGGTGCTCACCGTGTCGCAGCCACGGCGCGTCACGGCCCAGACCGGCATCGACGCCCTGGTCCATGCGGTGGAGGCGGCCGTCACCACGCGCCGGACGGTCTGGTCGGGCCTGTTCGCGCGCGAGGCGTTCCGGTTGTGTGCCGGGGCGCTCGAGACGGTGCTCGAGACCCCGGGCGACCTGGAGGCCCGCGGCCGCATGTTGCTGGGCGCGGCCCTGGCCGGCACGGCCATCGAGAACTCCATGCTGGGGGCGGCCCACTCGGCGGCCAACCCGTTGACGGCGCAGTTCGGTGTCGTCCATGGGGCTGCGGTGGGCCTGATGATCCCCGGGGTGATCCGCTTCAATGCGGCC
>JBIKMQ010000485.1:0-2968 GCA_044359215.1 Candidatus Chromulinivoraceae bacterium | reverse complement strand
TATGTGCCCGGCTTCCTGCAGCCGATCGAGAACCGCATCCTCATGCTGAGCACCGGCATCCGGGCGCAGCTGGGCATCAAGGTCTTCGGCGACTCGCTGGACGAACTCCAGCGCAAGGCCTTCGAGATCGAACGGATCGTCCGCACGATCCCCGGCGCGGTCGGCGTCGCCGCCAGCCGGGTGCAGGGCAAGCCCTACGTCGAGATCGAGGTGGACCGGGCTCAGGCGGCCCGGTTCGGCCTCAACGTCCGGGACGTGCTGGACGTGGTCGAGACCGGCATCGGCGGGGCGGGCGTCGGCACCGCCATCGAGGGCCGGGCCCGGCTGCCGATCCAGGTCCGCCTCGAGGCCTCGGAGCGGGACGACATCGACCGTCTGGGCGACCTGCTGGTGCCAACCGCCAACGGAACCCCCGTGCCGCTGGCCCTGCTGGCGACGATCCACCGCACCGACGGACCGGGCGAGATCGCCAGCGAGAACGGCCGCCTGAGGGTCTATGTCCAGGCCAACGTCCAGGGCCGCGACCTGGGATCGTTCGTCTCGGAGGTCAAGGAGCGCCTCGACCGGGAGGTCGTCCCGGGCCTTTCCGGGGGCATGACCCTCGACTACTCGGGCGAGTTCGAGAACCAGCTACGGGCCGCCCGGACCCTGCGCCAGATCGTGCCGATGGTGCTGGGCATCATCTTCGTGCTGCTCTACCTGGTGTACCGTTCGGCGGTCGAGGCGGCCCATGTGCTCCTGGCGGTGCCCTTCGCCCTGTCCGGCGGGGTCTTCCTGCAATGGGCCCTCGGATGGAACTTCAGCGTGGCCGTCTGGGTCGGGTACATCGCCCTCTTCGGCACGGCCATCCAGACCGGCGTGGTGATGGTCGTGTACCTGGAGGAGACCCTGGCGGCGCGACGGGCCGCGCTCGGCGACCAGTTCTGCCGGGCCGACCTCGTCCAGGCGATCCGCGAGGGGGCCCGCCTGAGGCTGCGGCCCAAGGTGATGACCGTGGCGACCATCGTGGCCTCGCTGCTGCCCCTCTTCTGGAGCCACCGGACCGGCGTGGAGGTCATGCAACCTTTGGCCACGCCGGTCATCGGCGGCATGGTCAGCAGCCTGCTCCACATCCTCATCGTCACGCCGGTGATCTTTCTGATGATCCGGGAGCGGGAGTTCCGGGGCCGCTGAGCCTCCGGAAGGCCGCCCACCGGGCAAAAAGGGGCCGGATCCGGGGCGTTCCGCCACGTTTGCCTCTTGCTGAGGGGTGGTCCAAGGGGCAGTCTCACGGCACGAAACGTATGGCAGAACTCAACGGAAATCTTCTCGTCGCCCAGTCCGGCGGACCCACCTGCGTCATCAACGCCTCCGTCGCCGGGGTGATCACCGAAGCCGGGCACCATGAGTGCATCGAGGAGATCTACGGTGGCCAGAACGGCATCCTAGGCATCCTCAACGAGGACCTCATCGACATCAACGACGAGAAGTCCAAGGCCATCGAGGGCCTGCGGAACACCCCCGCCGCCGCGCTGGGCACCTGCCGCTACAAGATCGATTTCAAGAAGAAGCCCGAGAAGGCCGCCCAGGACATGGACCGGCTCTTCGAGGTCTTCGCCGCCCACAACATCCGCTACTTCTTCTACGCCGGCGGCAACGACTCGCAGGACACCGCGCACAAGATCCACCTCGAGGCCGTGAAGCGCGGCTACGACATGCGCGTCATGGGCGTGCCCAAGACCATCGACAACGACCTGCCCAAGACCGACCACTGCCCCGGCTACGGGTCGGTGATCAAGTACAACGCGGCCACCGTGATGGAGATCGGCTTCGACGTCGGCTCCATGGCCACCGATGACGGTTCCTGCTGCATCGTCGAAGTCATGGGCCGGGCCGCCGGGTGGATCGCCGCCGGCACCGTGCTGGCCAAGCAGGGCAACCCGGCCAACCCGCCGCACATCATCGTGCTGCCCGAGATCCCGCTGAACGAGGTCGCCTTCCTGAACCGCGTGAAGGAGGTCGTCGCCGAGCACAAGTACTGCATCGTCGTCTGCGGCGAGGGGGTGAAGAACGAGGCCGGCGAGGAGATCGGGGCCGACAAGACCCGCCTCGACGCCTTCGGTCACCCGGTGCTTTCCGGCGCGGCCGACGCCCTGGCCTCCATCGTGCAGGGCAAGCTCAACCTCAAGACCCGCACGGTGAAGCTGGGCTACGCGCAGCGCGCGGCCGCCCACTACGCCAGCCTCACCGATGCCGACGAGGCCTTCGCCTGCGGAACCGCCGCCGTCCGGGCCGCCGTCTCCGGCCAGTCCGGCCTCATGCCCAAGATCGTGCGCCTGTCCTCCAGCCCGTACCGCTGGGAGATCCAGCTCGAGCCGCTGGAGAACATCGCCAACGTCGAGCACTTCATCCCGCGCGACTGGATCAGCGAGGACGGCTTCCTGCCGAACGAGAAGTTCGTGGAATACGCCGCCCCCCTCATCGAGGGCCAGGTCGTCGTGCCGCAGAAGAACGGCCTCCCGGCCTACACCGTGCTCGCCAAGAGCCCCGTGGAGAGGAAGCTCGCACCGCGCGCCTGATCGCCGGGGCCTCCTGGGCCGGGTGCGACATCGAACCCACCGCCGAACGGATCCACAGATCCTTCGGCGGTTTTTCGTTTCCCCCGGCGACCGGCGCCGGATGCACGGGCACCGCCCCCCGCCGAATCGGCGGGAACAAGAGACCGGGCGCCGGGTTGCAGTCGGCGGGCAATTGGAGTCTGATAACCGCGCGCATGAGTTCGCAGAACACCGCCCGGAACATCGGACCGGGATCCTCCCATGGGGTGCGGCGGCACTTCGCCTCCGACAACTACGCCGGGATCACCCCGGAGGCCTGGGCCGCCCTGGCCGAGGCCAACCAGGACCATGAGCCGGCCTACGGCAACGACCGCTGGACCCAGGCCGCCGCCGACCGCATCCGGGACCTCTTCGAGACGCCGTGCGAGGTC
>JBIKMQ010000484.1:0-2969 GCA_044359215.1 Candidatus Chromulinivoraceae bacterium | reverse complement strand
CGACATCCCCGAGAAGCTGCTGGTCATCGGCGGCGGCTACATCGGCATGGAACTGGGCACGGTGTACGCGTCGATGGGCTCCAAGGTCACGGTCATCGAGGCGATGGAGGCGATCCTCGCCGGGGCCGATCCCGACCTGGTCCGACCGGTGGCGGCCTATGCCAAGAAGGCGTTCCACGAGGTGCGCCTCAAGTCCAAGGTCCTGGAGATCAAGACGTCCGGGAAGCAGATCCACGTGACTTCCGAATTCAACGGCCAGCGGCTCGAGGAGAAGTACGACCGCGTGCTGGTTTCCGTCGGGCGCGTGCCCAACGGCCAGGACCTCGGCCTCGAGAACACATCCGTCCAGCGCGACGACAAGGGATTCATCCAGGTCGACGAGCGCATGGCCACCGCCGACCCCGACATCTACGCCATCGGCGACATCGCCGGCGGCATCCTGCTGGCGCACAAGGCCAGCAAGGAGGCCCGCATCGCCGTGGAGAACATGGCGGGCGAGGGCAAGGCCGTGAACCGCGACTTCCTGATCCCCGCGGTGGTCTTCACCGATCCCGAGGTGGCGTGGGTGGGACTCACCGAGACCGAGGCCAAGTCCAAGGGCATCGACGTGCAGGTGGTCAAGTTCCCCTGGGGAGCCAGCGGCCGGGCGTTGACCTACGACCGGACCGACGGTTCCACCAAGCTCATCATCGACCCGGTGACCGAGCGCATCCTGGGTGTCGGCATCGTCGGCCACGGGGCCGGTGAACTCATCGGCGAGGGCACGGTGGCCATCGAGATGGGCGCGACGGTCCACGACCTCGGGGCCATCGTCCACCCGCACCCCACCTTGAGCGAGACGCTGATGGAAGGTGCCGAGGTGTTCTTCGGCCACTCGACCCACGTCTTCACCAAGAAGCGCGCCCACTAGGGCACCCAATCGGGCACCCGCTCAGGCACCCGGCTGACCCGCCGGTTGGCAAAGACGGGCGGCGGTCTTTTCGGTTGCATGCCCAGGGCCGGCCCGCCAGCCCGGGTGAAGCCGACGTGTGCAGCCGACAGAGGCGCCATTTGGAAGCGCCATTTCTCGCGCATTTTGCTTCCAGCGACGGCCGAAGTCCCGCAGCTTCCCCGGACCAAAGCCGGGCCCGAGGCCGGGCATCCCGTTGCATCCATGAAGAATTCCCTCCGAATCCTGATGACCTCCACGCTCGCGGCCACGGCCGCCCTCGCCCAGGACAAACTCGAACTGACCTCCGAGAAGGCCCGCGCCAGCTACGCCATCGGGGCGGACATCGCCGCCAGCATGACCCGGCAGGCGCTCGACCTCGACACCAAGGCGCTGGCCGCCGGCCTCGTCGACGGCATGAACGGCAAGCTGCAGCTCAAGGAGGCCGAGCTCGAGAAGGTCATGAACGACTTCAAGAAATCGCTCATGGAGAAACGCCAGGCCGCTCAGGCCGTGGCGGCCAAGGAGAACGTCAAGAAGGGCACGGATTACCTTGCCGCCAACGCCAAGAAGGAGGGCGTAAAGACCACCGCCAGCGGCCTCCAGTACAAGGTCATCAAGTCCGGTCCGGACGGTGGCAAGAGCCCCAAGGCCACCGACACGGTGAAGGTCCACTACCACGGCACGCTCATCGACGGCACCGTCTTCGACAGCTCCGTGCAGCGCGGCGAACCGATCTCCTTCCCGCTCAACGGGGTGATCCCCGGATGGACCGAGGGCGTGCAGCTCATGAAGGTGGGCGACAAGTTCCAGTTCACCATCCCGTCGGCGCTGGCCTACGGCGAGCAGGGAGCCGGTGGGGCCATCGGGCCCAATTCCACCCTCATCTTCGACGTGGAGCTGCTCGGCATCGAAGCCGGCAAGTGACCCGGAGCCCCGGATCACCCGACCGACCGGACGGACCCGCCAGGGTCCTCCGGTCGTTCTGTTTTCGGACCCCGCGGCCACGCGGACCGATGGGCCATTGACGGCGCCCGGAAGACCGCCACGGTTGCCGGAGAAGCGACGATTCGCCGCCCCATGCGCACCCTGGTCGAGAGAATCGAGACCCAGCACACCCCGGAATCCCTGGGTGCTCTCCTGCATGGCGAACCGGGCCGGGTCGTCCTCCGGACAGGCATGTTCGAGGTGCCCTCGGCGCGCTACTCCCTGGTGACAGCGCGTCCGTTCCTCACCTTCCGCTCGACGGGGTCACGCTGCGAGACCCTCCACGCCGACGGCGCCCGCGAGGTGCAGTTCGGCAATCCCTGGGCGATCCTCGGGGCCCTGGCCGGGCGCTGCGAGATCCTCGACGAGGTGGACCTGCCCTTCCCGCTGGGCGGGCTCTTCGGCTTCTGGGGATACGACCTCAAGGGATTCGTCGAACCGCGGCTGGCACGGCATGCGGTCCACGACCTGGACATCCCGGACTGCCGGGTCGGCTTCCACGGCAGCCTAGTGGTCTTCGACCACCGGCTCGGCACGGCCACGATCCTGGCCACCGGTCTTGGCGCCCGGGGCGAGCGCTGCGAGCGCACCGCCCGGCGGGACCTCGCGTGGTGGCGGGAGCGCCTGATGACGGCGCCGGTGGACGACGAGGTGTCCCTCGCCCCGTCAACGGGGCTCGACGCCGGAGGACAGCACGCCCCAGACGGAGGAGCGGTGGCCGGAGGGGTGGTCTCGTCGGTCACCCGTGGCGACTTCCTGAGGTCCGTCGAGGCGGCCCAGCGTTGGATCCGCAGCGGCGACATCTACCAGGTCAACCTGTCGCAGCGGCTCTCGGCACCCTGGAGGTCCGGGGGATGGGCCCTGTTCCGTCGCCTCCTGGAGGCCTCCCCCGCCCCGTTCTCGGCCTTCCTCGACGGCGAGGACTTCACCTTGGCGTCGTCCTCGCCGGAATTGTTCCTGCGCCTGAGCGGTTCCCACGTGGTCACCCGTCCCATCAAGGGCACCCGGCCGCGGAGCACCGACCCGGTCCGGGACGCCCAGTGGATGTACGAAC
>JBIKMQ010000483.1:0-2973 GCA_044359215.1 Candidatus Chromulinivoraceae bacterium | reverse complement strand
TGCACGGTCAGGCCGAGCAGGCTCGAGCCGATGATCTGCTGGCAGGCCTCCAGCGCGTAGTACCGGTCGGCCCGGACCTCGTCGGGATTGCCGTCGGATTCGCCGCTGCCGTCCTGGCCGTTGCGCAGGAAATGCGTGGCCTCGAGCAGGCCACGGATCTCCGGCGTGACCGGATCGCCGGGCTTCCATCCGGCCAGCTCGTCCCCGGCCAACTGCTCGCGGACCCACTGGTCGAAGGGCTGGTCTCGACGGACCGACGCGATCACGCGGTCGCGGTAGCGGTGGGCCAGCGGACGGTCGGAATCGGCGTTGAAGTAGCCGTTCGAGTCGGCGTATCCGGCGGCGTCCAGCCAGTGCTGCGCCCAGCGTTCGGCGTAGGCCGGCCGGCCCAGGAAACGCTCCAGCCATCGGTCCGCGGCGGCCGGATCCCGGCGGACGTCGGCGGAGAAGGCCTCGATCTCCTCGGGCGTCGGCGGCAGGCCGGTGACCCCGAGGGCCAACCGGCGCAGGCGCGTCGCGGGATCGGCCAGCGGGCCCAGGCCCAGGCCCCGCGCCGACAGCGCGGCCCACAGGAAACGATCCACCGGGGTGGCCTCTGGAGCGCGGGACGCGCCCGGGGATACCGGTGCGCTCGACGGGGACAATCGCTGGAACGCCCAATGGGTGCGGGCCCGTTCCATCAGCGGGGAACGCTCCTTGCCGGAGGCCGTGGAAGGTGCCGACACCGCGGCGTTGGTCGGGGCGGATTCAGCCGTCTGGCCCGGAGACCAGGACAGGATCGCCCCCGCCAGGATCCACGCCGTCCGAATCAGCCGAGTCCAAATCACACCGGTCCGAATCACACCGGCCCGGGCCGCCCCCGTCCGGGAACCCGGGAGCCCTGCCCGCCACGGGTGCCGGAGCCGAACATCGGCGGATGAGGATGGCAAGACGGGCCCCATGGGAGATCTCCGTCCAAGGATCCCACCGATCAGCCGCTCGGACAACCGTTGTCGCCGGAGGAAACGGTCTTTCCATAGGTCACCCCGCCCGAGGTCAAAGGCACCCCGCCCGAGGTCGGCAACTTGGGCGGGCTTCAGGGAGCCGCGGCGGGACCGGCGCCGCCGGAGGCCGTGGAACCGCCGCGACGATCCCGCGAGCGCAGGAAGCTTCTCAACTCGTCGGGACTGACCTCGCCATTGCCGTCCGCGTCGGCCGCCTTGAACTGCTCCGGCGACGGCGACTCGTCCGAGGTGATCCGGCCGTCCCGGTTGCGGTCGAGCGCCTGGAAGGCCCGCGACCCACCGCGGCGGGCACCGGAGCCCGAGGCGCGCAGGTCGACGGGCGTGCCCGGCGGCACCTCGGGCAGGTAGTACTCGATGTAGCCCAGCATCATCTCCTCGTCGGTCTGCTCGCCCCACTGGACCCGACGCGTCGGGTCGGGGTTGGCCGGATTGCCGGCGCTGTTGTCGTAGCGGGCGATGCCCTTGAGCACGCTGCCGGCGGGCAGGTCGACGTGCTCGGAGAGGCGGTAGAGCAGCTGCCAGTTGAAGTCGTACCGCGGCACGTCCAGCAGGGTCACGGGCGCGGCGCCCGGGCGCTCCAGCTCATAGCGGTAGGCCTTGCCGCGCAGGTGCATGTGCGGCATGAACGACATGAGCCGGGCCGCCTTGGGCACGGGCAGCCGGCCCTCGATGCGGAAGTCGGGATGCCCCGGCGGGATGTCGATCGGGGCGGCCACCGCGCCGACCCGCACCTCATGCCGGGGCGGCGCCTTGGAGAACCTCAGGCCCAGGGCGCTCTGGTCGCGGGTGGCCTTGCCCTTGGGGGTGTAGTGCAACTGGAACCGCAGGGTGGAGCCCGCGGGGATGTGCTTGGCCCAGCCGTCGGGATACGTCACGGCCTGGTAGCCCGGGGCATAGGCCGCCAGGTAGTGCCCGGCCCCGTCGATGCGGCGGTTCCGGTCGGGTTTGCCGTCCTTGCCCGGGGGCAGCACGTAGACCAG
Organism: Candidatus Chromulinivoraceae bacterium; assembly: GCA_044359215.1. GTDB lineage: Bacteria > Verrucomicrobiota > Verrucomicrobiia > Limisphaerales > UBA9464 > SXXZ01. Next base: position 989 of record JBIKMQ010000483.1, on the reverse strand, counting down.
CACATGGTGCACCACCTCACGGGCCGTGGGACGAACCTCCCAGGCCTGCACCCAGCGGTCGGAGTCGAACCCGGTCGGCACCTCGACGTTGACATAGGGCATCACGCCCGAGGCGGCGACCTCGACCGGGTCGGGGATCCGGAGCACCACGTCGGGCTCACCGAACTGCCATCCGGTGGGGTGCGTGCGGGGCCGCGGCGCCTGCGAGCGGTCACCCTCCGGCCGGCCCTGGTCGAGCCAGGCCAGCAGGTCGGCCCGGTCGGTCGCCGGCAGGCTGCGGTCGTTGGCCCAGGGGCTGGGGCCGTGGGCCGTGGGCGCGGCGAACCACGGCGGCATGAGTCCTCCGGCGACCTGACGGCGGATCATGCCGGCATGCGCCGAGACCTCCGCCAGGGAGGTGAGCGCGAACGGGCCGATGCCACCCTCCCGGTGGCAGGGCACGCAGTGTTGACCGAGGATGCGTGAGATTCGGGGATGGTAGGTCACCGGACCGCTTGCCGGGACGGGCGCGGCGGACTCGAGGTCGCAACCCGGCACCGTGGTGCAGGCGGTCTCGACCGGACGGTCCGCCAGCACCGCCTCCAGCGCCTCGACCAGATGCCGCCGGGTCGGGGCGGCCTTGGAGAACCCCGGACCATACTGGTCGTCCACCGCGCCCCGGTACTGGACCGTGCGGGCGGCGTCCACCACGAAGACCTCGGCCGTGGACCGGAATCCCAACGCCTTCGACAGGGTGCCCCCCGCATCCCGGACCCATGGACCGCGCAGGCCGTGCTCCCGGGCCCACCGGCCGAGCGATTCGGCGGTGTCGGTGTCCACCGGGTCCACCCACAGGAAGCGCACGCCCCGGGCCTCGAACTCCGTCTCGAGGGCGGCCAGCGTCGGGCCATACCGGCCGGAGACCGGGCAGGTGGTGCTGGTGACGGCGACGACCACCGCGCGGGCTTCGCCGAACCGGGCCGACCACCGGAAGGCCGGCCCGGAGTCCG
>JBIKMQ010000482.1:0-2978 GCA_044359215.1 Candidatus Chromulinivoraceae bacterium | reverse complement strand
CGGCACCGACCTGATGGCAGCGCAGGCATTGCACGGCCGGGTGCTCCCGGAAGATCCGCCCGCCCGCCGCCGCATCCCCACCCACGAGGCTGGCCCGATGGGCAGCGATCGCGTCGTCTGAACCGGCCGCCGGTTTCCGGCCCGGGATCGCGTTGGACAGCGAGGTGGTGGCCACCGCCTCGCGCAGGTCCAGTTCCAGTTCCGGCGGCAGCGTGCCGGCCCTCCATCGCCCGATCGCGGCCGAAAGGGCGGGCAGCGCGCCGTCGTGATGCAGTCGGCCGAGGGCCAGCAGGGCGGCCTGGCCGGTCTTGAGCGATTCCCCGGAGGCGGCCTGCGCGACCAGGTTGGAGAGCAGGCTGGCCGACTCCGGGCCCCCGCCCAGACGGTCGAGGTAGGGCACCGCGGCCGATCGAAGGCCCAGATCCTCCATGGCGATGCGGAGGGCCTCCTGGGTCTGGCCGGCGCGGAGTTCGGCGAGGGTTTGGACGATTTCCCGGCGGACGGCCAAGGGGGTCGTCGGCTGCGCGAGCCGTTCGAAGAGGGGGGTGCTGGCCTCGCGGGTCCCGAGCCGGCGGGCCGTGTTGACCACGGCCCGTTGCACCGTCTCCGGAGACGGGCCGCCACCGAGCCTCAGCCCGTACTCGTCCGGGGTCTGCGGGTTCATGATCTCGCCGGCCACCTTGAGGAAGGCCCGCTTGGCCGCTTCGGCATTGCGGCGGAAGCCTTGCGCCTCGACGAAGTCGAGCGATCGCCCGAGGTCCGACGGGAGTCGGGGCAGGGGAATCGGGGCGGTGCCTCGGCCGCTGGTGGCTTCCAGGGCGGCGGCCAAGAGCGGGTTGGACGGCGGTGTTGCCGGGGGTGTCGCCGGGGCCGGGGGCTTCGGAGCGCCTGGCTGGACGGGCGAGAGCGTGTCGGGGCCCCGCCCGGGCAGGGAGCTGGGAGTCGCCTCGGCGGGGAAGCGCAACTCGAAGGGGGCGGCCCCGCCGAAGGCCGGTCGCCACAGGCCCGAGATGGGGTCGATGGGCGGCGGTTGGGCCCAGGTGGCCAGCGCGTCGAGGGCGGCGACCCGGGCCGCCTCGGGCGCATCCCGGCGCTTGGCCAGTTGGGCCAATTGCTGGGCATGCTGCGGAGCCCCGAGGCGCCGGCAGGCGAGGATCACCCGCGTGAGCAGGTTCGTGGGGCAGTCCACACGGGTGATGAACTGGGCCAGTGCCGGCAGCCCCTCCACGCAGGGAACGTCATGGATCGCCCGGGCCGCGGCCGTCACCACTCCGGGGTGGCTGTCGCCCAGGAAGGCGCGCAGGTCCTCGGCGGCCTCTCCGGAGAACTCCGGCTCCTCCGTCCGGATCCAGCGGATGGCCCCGACGGCCAGGGCCCGGATGCGGGGATCCGGATCTGATCCCGCGAGGGCCAGCGCCGAGTGCCCAACGCCGGTGGTGGACCGCTCGTGGCGCAGGCACCGCTCGGCCATGGACCTCAGGAACAGGTCGGTCCCGTCGTCGGCCAGCAAGGCCTGTCGGAAGGCCTTCCACGGGAACTCGAGGAGGAATGGCGGTGTCTGCGGTTCCGTGCGGTCCGGCCGGCTGGGCTTCCGGGACTCGGGCTCGAACCGGTCGCGCGTCCGGTGCGAGCGCAGGACCCGGAGCCCGTCGATGGCGGTGGCACGGCGGGCGACCTCGGGCGCCTCGAGCAGGGTCACCAGGGCCGGGTGGGCCGCGACGATGCCGTTCTCGGCCAGCGTCTGCGCCGCACAGCGGGCCAGGACCGCATCCGCGCCGCCGATCAGCGGCACCAGCGCCTGCAGGGCGCGCGTGGTCGCGGAGCCGGCATCCCGGCGGCCGATTTGCCCGAGGGCCCAGACCGCATGACGCCGGGCCAACGGGGATCCGTTCAGTGCCGTATGCACGAGCCGGTCGCGCATGGCCGTCCCACGCCGGGCCAGCTCCCACTGTGCCTCGAGGCGCACCCGCCGATCGGCGTGCCCCAGGTGGGACAGGACCTCGTCGTCGGCTCGCCGGCCGAAGCCCTCGGCCAGCAGTCGCCGCACCCGGTCCACCAGGGCTTGTTCATCGGCGGCCGCGGGCTGGTCGGTGGTGATCCGATAGATGCGGCCGCGTGGCGTCTGCCCCCAGCCGCTCACCCAGTCCAGCACATAGGCCGCGCCGTCCGGGCCGAAGTCCACGTCGGTCGGCCAGCAGTTCCACAGGAACTTCTCCTTGCGGTCGACCACGAAGCTCGCACCCGAGGGCCGGACCGTGTAGGCCCACACGCCGCCCGGGAAATCCGCATGCAGGAAGGTGCCCCGGAGCCGTTGACCGAACCCCGTGCCGGGATGGAAGGCCAGGCCGCTGGGGCCCTGGCTGACGGTTCCCGCCAGCGGCAGCGTGCCGTCCTGGCCGCCCTTCCAGAGTTCTTCCGTCACCCATTGGCCGAAGCCTTCTAGGTGCTGGTAGCCGGTGCGCCAGCCGTAGTCGCCGCCCTCCACGAGGTGCAGCACCCGGCAGGGGTCGGCGCCGGCGGTGTCGTTGTCCACGGTCCACAGGTTGCCCTCGTCGTCGAAGGCCAGTTCCTGCGGGTTGCGAAGGCCCCGGCAGAAGATCTCCAGGGAGCGCCCGTCGGGTTCGCAGCGCAGCACGCCGCCGCAGTCGGGCAGGTGGATGCGCCGGCCCTCGCGGTTGGTCAGGCTGGCTCCGCGGTCGCCGAAGCTGAAGTAGATGCGCCCGTCCGGGCCCTGGATCAGGCCGTGCAGGTCGTGGCCCGACACGCCGATGTGCACCCCGAAGCCCGATGCCAGCGGCCGGAGGCGCGGGGCCTCGAGCGGTGCAGCCACCGGCCCGTCGCCCGGATGGGGCAGGCGCCAGAGGCTCGGGAGGCTGGCGAAGTAGAGGCCGTCCGGCGAGGCGAGCACCCCGGCGGCCGTGCCATCCACGGCGTCGCGGAATCCCTGCGCGAGGATCTCGGAGTGGTCGGCGCGGCCG
>JBIKMQ010000479.1:0-3017 GCA_044359215.1 Candidatus Chromulinivoraceae bacterium | reverse complement strand
CGGCCAGGAGCGGCTGCACCCGCTCGACCACCACGCCGATGGGCACGCCACCCGGCGAGGCCGTGATGCTGGCGCTGCGCAGACGCCCGTAGTGGCTGATGGAGTTCGGGGCCGCACCGGAGGTCCGGGTGACCACCGCGCTGAGCTGGATGAGCTCACCCCGCTGGTTGCGCACATACACGGTATCGAGCTCCTGCGGGGTGAGCCGGGAGGCCCGCTCGAGCTGGGCGATGACCTCGTATTCCTTGCCGCCCACCTTGAGCCGGCTGAGGTCGAGGCCGCCGAAGAGGATCTGCAGCGTCCGGGAGATGTCCTCGATGGTCACCCCGAGGGCCGCCGCCCGGCTGCGGTCCACCGACAGGCGCAGCTCCGGCTTGTCGACCTCATAGCTCACCCGGAGGTTCTTGAGCAGGGGCTGCCCCGCCTCGTTGGTGAGCGAACCGATGCGGGCCGAGAGCGCCTGGACCGTCTGGTTCAGGGTCTCGAGGTCCTGGTTCTGGACCACCAGCTCGAAGGGCGAGCTGTTGAAGCTCACCTCGATGGCCTTGGGCAGGTTGGCGATGGCGAAGCCGCCCTCGACCTCGGCGAAGAAGCGCTGGGCGATGCCGCCGGGCCCGTTGACGATCTCCTGCGTGGAGCGGGCCCGCTCGGAACGGTCCTTGAAGCTCACGAAGACGATGCCGAAGGAGGCCTGGCCAGGGCCGCTGAACCCGGGCGCCACGATCGCCCCGTAGCTCTGAACCTCGGGCACGCCGGCCACGATGGCCTCGGCCTTGCGGAGCTGCCGGTCGGTGAACTCGCTGGTGGAGCCGTTCGGCGTCAGCACGATGGCGAACATCCGGCTCTTGTCCTCCTGGGGCAGGAAGTCCTTGTCGAGGCCCCGGTAGGCGAAAACCATCAGGGCCACCGTCCCCAGCGTGACCAGCACCGAGAGGAACCGGTGCCGCAAGGTCCAGCGCAGGGAACCCAGGTAGCCCCGGCTCACCGCGTCGAGCACCGCCTCGAACACCGCGAAGAGCCCGGTGGCCTTCCGGCCGTGGATGGGCTTGAGCACGCGGGCGGCGATGGCCGGCGAGAGCGTCAACGCGACGAAGGCCGAGATGATGACCGAGACCGAGACGGCCACGGCGAACTCCACGAAGAGCCGGCCGGTGGTGCTCTTCTGGAAGGCCAGCGGCGTGAAGACGGCCACCAGCGAGAGCGTGATGGCGATGACCGCGAAGCTGATCTCCTCCATGGCCTTGAAGGCCGCGGCCATGGGCTTCATGCCCTCCTCGATGTGCCGGTAGATGGCCTCGAGCACCACGATGGCGTCGTCGACCACGATGCCGATCACCAGCACCAGCGCCAGCATCGTGAGGATGTTCACCGAGTAGCCCATGAAGTGCAGCGCGGCGAAGGTGCCCACGATGGACACCGGGATGGCCACCGTCGGGATGACCGTCGCCCGCAGGTCGCGCAGGAAGACGAAGATGATGAGCACCACCAGCCCGAAGGCGATGGCCAGCGTGTCCCAGACCTCGGAGATGGCCTTCTCGACATAGATGCTCGAGTCGTAGTTCACCCGCATGGTGATGCCCTCGGGCAGCGTCGACCCGATGGCGTCGACCTCGGAGCGGATGGACCGCGCCACGTTCACCGTGTTGGCCTTGGCCTGCTTGACGATGCCCAGGAAGATGCACGGATTGCCGACGGCGCGGGCGATGGTGCGGTAGTCGGAGACGCCGTCCTCGGCGCGGCCCACGTCCTTGAGTCGCACCAGGTTGGCCCCCTCGGCGCGGAGCACGAGGTTGTTGAACTCCGCGGCCGACTTCATCTCGCCCCTCGTCTGGATGGTCATCTCGCGGTCGAGGTTCTCCACGCGGCCGCTGGGCAGCTCGATGTTCTGCTGCCGCAGCGCCTGCTGCACGTCGAGCACGGTGACCTTGCGGGCGGCCATGCGGGCCGAGTCGAGCCACAGGCGCATGGCGTAGCGCTTCTCGCCGCCGATGGTGATCGACGACACGCCCGCCACGCCCTGGAGCCTCGGCTTGATCTGGCGCTCGGCCAGCGTGGTCATCTCCAGCGGCGAGTACCGGTCGCTGTTGAGGGAGATCCACAGGATGGGCTGCGCGTCGGAGTCCTGCTTGGACACGATGGGCTCGCGGATGTCGCGCGGCAGGGCCCCACGCACGCGGGACACCCGGTCGCGCACGTCCTGCGCCGAGGTGTCGATGTCGCGCGAGAGGTCGAACTCCACCGAGATGTTGCTCACGCCCTCGCGGCTCTCGCTGCGCAGCGTCTTGATCCCCTCGATGTTGTTGATGGCCTCCTCGAGCCGCTCGGTGACCTCCGTCTCGACCACCTGCGCGTTGGCCCCCGGGAACACCGTGGTCACCGAGACGATGGGCGGGTCGATGTCGGGCAGCTCGCGCACCGGCAGCCGGGACAACCCGATCAGGCCGAAGAGCACCAGCACGAGGTTCATCATCCAGGCCAGGATCGGCCTCTGGATGGAAATGCGCGGCAGGATCATCGAGACCCCTAGTGAGCCGGTTCGAGCCCCGAAACTCAACGCGAGATGCACCCCCGAAGGGGTCGGTCCTCACTTTTGACACAACCGCCCGCCACCTCGGCGCCCGCCCCCCGGCCCACCCCGGCTACCGCCACACGCGACGCAGGAAGGCCAGGAAGTTGCCGTGGAAGATGGCGTCGATGTCGGCCTGGGTGTAGCCGCGCAGGGCGAGGATGGGCCCGAGCCGCTGGATGTCGGCGATCGAGCCGAGGTCCACCGGCATCTGCTCGGTGCCGAACCCGCCGTCGGCGTCCGTGCCGATGCCGACATGCCGGACATCGCCGGCTAGCTGGCAGATGTGGTCGATGTGGTCGGCCAGGCGCTCGAGGCTCAGCCCGAAGTCCTGCGGCTTGGAACGGTGGTGCCGCCAGCCGTGGACCAGCATGATCGCATCGACGGCCACCCCGATGACCGCGTCCCGGCGGACCAGTTCCCGGATCTGGTCGTCGGTGAACTGACGGTT
>JBIKMQ010000072.1:0-7977 GCA_044359215.1 Candidatus Chromulinivoraceae bacterium | reverse complement strand
CTGGAACTGCAGGCGGTGGATTCGGCCGGCAAGGTCGTCTCCGCGCGCGACCGCCGGCTGAGGGTGCGAACCTCGGATTCGCTCGGTGGTCCGGAGGCGTCGTGGCGTGACAGCGGCCTGCAGCCCGAGATCACCCCGACGGGCAATGTCCGTGTGCCCCTGTCGCTGGATCCCACCCGGGCCTCGGGCTTCTTCCAGCTGGTCGAGGAGTAGGCCGGTCTGGTGCCATCGAGGCGGGCGCCGCATCCACCCATGGGCGATGCCGGCGTTTCGTCCGTCGGCACGGTCTGCCCGGAAACCGGAACGTGACTTGCCCGGACGCTGATCGAACAGGCACCTTGATCCCGATGAGGATCCCGCCGCCGAAGCCACTCCCGACGACCCGAGGCCGGTCACCCAGGTCCATCATGCTCTTGGCCTGTGGCTGGACCTTGGCTGGCGCCCTGCCGGCCATCCCGGAGACGGCGGACCCCGGGCCTGACGCGGTGGGCATCTCCCGGGCACTGGTGAGCATCCGGAGGAAGGTCTCCGACTCGGTGCCCCTGACCCGCGTGTATGAGCAGGCCAAGGCCCGTCACCGTGAATCGCCGGGACGTCCCGACCTCGCCTGGGCCTTCGCCCGGGCCTGCTTCGACCGTTGCGAGGCACTCGCTTCCAAGCCCGTGCGCATCGCCGTCGCGCGCGAAGGGGTCGAGGCGTGCCGGTCAGCGCTCCAGACCTCCCCGGCCGAGGCGGGTTGCCATTATTATCTGGGGTTGAATCTGGGAATCCTGGCCCAATCCCAACCGCTACGTGCCATCGGCCTCGTCCGGGAGATGGAGTCCGCCTGGCAGGCATCCCGCCTGCTGGATCCGACCTTCGACCACGCCGGGGCCGACCGGTCCCTGGGGATGCTCTACGCCGAATGCCCGCCGCCACCCATCGGGGTCGGCAGCCGTGCCAAGGCGCGCAGCCATCTGGCCAAGTCCGTGGAACTGTCTCCTGATCATCCGGGCAACCGGCTTGAATGGATCGAGTACCTGGAGCGGGACGGAGACACCGAGGCTGCCCGCCGGGAGTTCCAGGCGCTTCAGGGCCAACTGCCTGCGGCCCGTGAGCGATTCCAGGGAGAGGCATGGGCCGCCGCCTGGGACGTCTGGCAGGGGCGCATCGACGTGCTGGAAAAACGCTGGCGTGCCCGCCCCACGCCGGGCACGAACGCCCAAGGATCATGAAACACGACACGACCAACCGCGGGAGGAACCTGAGGCCACGACCGGGTTTGGGGTGGGTCCTGTTGGCCCTCGGCCTGCGCTCCCTGGCGTTGGCCGCCGCCAACCCGGAGCCGCCGATGGCGCGGCTCCCGTACGTCCAGGCCTCCAGTCCGAACCGCATCCACGTCCTCTGGCGCACCGAGGGCCCGATCCGGCCGGTGGTGCGCTGGGGCAACCGTCCCGACCAGCTCAACCGGGTGGTGCCCAAGGATGCCATCGTGGTGCGCACCAGCCTGGGCTCGAAGGACCAATCCATCCCGGATCGGTGGATGGCGCTGCGAACCCCGGAGAACCTCGCCCTCCCCAAGCTCCACAGCGCCCCGGTGGGCACCTTCCAGTACGAGGCCAGCATCGACGGGCTCGAACCCGATGCCGTCGGGTACTATGCGATCTTCGACGGGGACCGCCGCCTGACCCCGGAGTCGGCCGACCACCGATTCCGGACCCAGCCCAAACCCGGCATGGTCCGGCCCTACCGGTTCTGGGTTCTGGGCGACAGCGGCACCGGGCGCGAGGCCCAGCAGGCCGTGCACCAGGGAATGCTGGACTGGGTCCGCAAGGATGGTCGGCCGCTCGATTTCTGGATCCATGTGGGCGACATGGCCTACGGCACCGGCCGGGATGTGGAGTTCCAGAGCCGCTTCTTCGAGTCCTATGCCCAGACCTTGCGCCACCTGGTCTGCTGGCCGGCCATGGGCAACCACGAGGGCCACACCTCCAAGGGAAGCACCGGCATCGGCCCGTACTACGACGCCTACCTGGTCCCCACCCGGGGCGAATCGGGCGGGCTGGCCTCGGGCACCGAGGCCTACTATTCGTTCGACCACGGGAACATCCACTTCATCTGCCTCGATTCGCACGACCTCGACCGCAAGCCCACCGGGGCGATGGCCAAATGGCTGAAGGCCGACCTGGAAAAGACCCGCTCGGAGTGGCTGATCGCCTTCTGGCATCATCCCCCGTACACCAAGGGCAGCCACGACAGCGACAAGGAGGCCGATCTCATCGAGGTGCGGCATCACCTCCTGCCGATCCTCGAGTCGGGTGGGGTCGACCTGGTGCTCACCGGCCATTCCCACATCTACGAGCGGTCCATGCTCATGGATGGCGCGTATTCGACCAACGCGACGGTGGCCGAGAAGTTCATCCTCGATGATGGCGACGGGGACCCCGCCGGCGACGGCCCGTACCACAAGCGTCCCGGCCTGCGCCCGCACGAGGGCACCGTGCAGGTCGTGGCCGGTCATTCCGGGGCCGGCCTCGGGCGCGTTGGCACCTCCCCGGTGATGCGGCGGACCCTCGTGGAGCACGGGTCGCTGGTGGTGGATGTCGATGGCGACACCCTCGTGGGCAGGATGATCAACCGCGACGGCACGGAAAAGGACCGCTTCAGCCTCGTCAAGCGGGGGGGTGGAGAAGTCCGGCGACTGGCGCTGCCGTGGCAGCCGCCCGAGTACAAGGCCGCTGAAAAGGCACCCAAGACGCCCCATCCACCCCCGTTGGACTACAAGACCCTCATCCCGGAGGCCGCCGCCTGGAAGGTTCTCACCTCGGGCCATCCGCAGGGGGCTGGCTGGACGCTTCCGGGGTTCGATGCGTCCGGATGGCCCGAGTCCAGGCTCCCGTGCCATCGAGGGCGGGGACGCCTCAAGGGGCCGGGGGGCGATTCACCCGCGGGTCGTCCGGCGTTGTATGTCCGCGCGACCTTCATCCTTGCCCAGGCGGACAAGGTCACCGAATTGGGGCTTTGGGTGGACTACGCCGACGGGTTGGTGGTCCATGTCAATGGCCACGAGGTGGCCCGCTCCAACGTGGGCCGCAGCACGGGTCGCAACGTGCAGGGCGTGAAGGTGCGGGAAGACGCCGGGTTCGTGTACCTGCCGCTCGGCTCGGCCAACAAGCACCTGGTCGATGGCGTCAACGTGCTGGCCATCGAATGCCATGCCCACGCCGACGGTGTGATCGACTTCGGCCTGGATGCCCGGCTCTGGATGGAGGACTGATGCGCCTGGCGGCTGTCTCCAGGTTCCTGGGTCTGGTCGGATGCCTGGCCTTCGGGGGCCTCTCCCCGGAGGCTTTGGCCCACGAGGGGCCTGAGCACGAGATCGAGGAACTCTCGCGCCGGATGGCCATGGGCGGCGAAAGCGCCGACCTGCTCCTGGAGCGGGCCATCGAGTACCGCACGCTGGGGCGGTGGGCCGAGGCCGCGATGGATCTCCGCCGGGCGGCGCGTCTGGCGCCTGCCGACCCGTTGCTGTTGCGGGAATTGGCGCAGGCCCAGATCCGCGGAGACCGGCCCGACGAGGCGATGGCCACCCTCCGGCAGGCCCTACGGATTCGCGACCTCCCGGGCCCCGAGCGGGCGGCCATCCTGATGATCCGCTGCGAGGCCCACGCCATCGGGCGGGACTGGCGCCGCGCCTTGGCCGACTGCGAGGAGGCTCTCCGCAACTACCCCATGTTGGTCGCGGCCTACCTCGAGCGCAGCGCCTTGCAACAGCGCCTCGGCCGGGCCCGGGAACGGATTGTCGGCCTGGAGGCGGGGGTGCGCCGGACCGGGGCCGGGGTGCTGGCGGTCGAGCAGGTGGAGGCGCTGCTCGACGATCGGCAATGGAGGAAGGCCCTCGGGTTGATCCAGCCGGAACTCGAGTCCGCCCGGTTGACGGGCACCTGGAGGATCCGTCGGGCCCGGGCCCTCCTCGGGCTGGGGAGGCGTGCGGAAGCGGAGGCGGATTTGCGGCATGCCATCGCCGAGATCGACCACCGGATGCCCGCCGACCGGCCCGAGGCAGCGCTGCTCCTGGAGCGCGCCCTGGCTTGGGAACTTCTGGGCGAGAGCGGCCCGGCCCTTGCCGACTACACCGCCGCCGCGGAAGCCGGCGCGGGTGAGGCGGCGGCTGCGGGGCTTCGGAGGCTCCGCCCATCGGTATCCCGACGGGCCGTCCGTCCGTCCGGTCGCCCGGGTGGTTGACGAGGCGGGAGGTTGTGCGGAGGGTTCTTGAAGCCTGCCGGCCTGTCCGGCGTCCTCCATCCACCGCATGATCCGACGCATCCATCTCCTTGGGTTGATCCCGGTCGCGCTGGCCGTCTGGCTTGGGGCGGCCCGGCAACGGCCCGGATCCGTCGCCCGGTTCGACCGGGTGGCCGCCGAGGGACAATTCCGCGACTCGGTGCTGCCGGTGCTCCGCGAGCACTGCTGGGACTGCCACGGCGACTCCGAGTCCAAGGGCGGGGTGAACTTCGACCGTCACACCAACCTGGTCTCCGTGCTTGGTGACCGGGGCACCTGGGAGCGCGTCCAGCAGACCGTGCGCTCGGGCGAGATGCCCCCCAAGAAGCGCAAGGTCCAGCCCAGTTCCCTGGAGCGGACCAACCTGGTGGCGTGGATCGACCGGACGCTGTTCCCGATCGACCCCGCCCGGCCCGACCCGGGCCGCGTGACCCTGCGCCGACTCAACCGGGTGGAGTACGACCACACCATCCGCGACCTGGTCGGGGTGGACTTCGAGCCGGCGGCCGACTTCCCCCAGGATGATGTCGGCTACGGGTTCGACAACATCGGGGACGTGCTCTCGACGCCCCCGATCCTCCTCGAGAAGTACCTGAAGGCGGCCGAGGACATCCTCGACCGCGCGATCGTCACCGGGCCGGTGGCTCCACGGACCACGCGGTACGCCCCGTCGCGAATCCAGGGTCATGCCGGTGGCGGGGCGCTGGCGACGCTCACGACCCGAGGGGAGATGTGGGTGACCCACGAGGCGCCGGTCGGGGGCGACTACCTCTTTCGGGTGCAGGCCTACGGCGACCAGGCCGGTGATGAGAAGGTGACGATGGCCCTCCAGGCCGACGGCCGAGAGTTGGAGCAGATCGAGGTCCGGCGAACCCGTGGAAATCCCAAGCTCCATGAGCATCGCCTGCGCCTCGAGGCGGGAACGCACCGGTTGTCCGTGGCCTTCCTCAACGACTTCTACCGGGAGACTGAACTGGTGCGGACCAACGCCCGGGGCAAGACCTACAAGGAGAAACGGATCGAGGATCGCAACCTGCAGGTCGAGTTCATCGAGGTGAGGGGTCCCTTCTCGGATGAGGTGCCCGCGTTGCACGCGGCGCATCGGGCCATCTTCTTCAAGCAACCCGCCCGAGGCAGCACCAACCGCTTGGCCCGCGAGATCCTCCAGAGGTTCACCAACCGGGCGTTCCGGCGCCCGGCCACGGCCGCCGAGGTGGACCGGTTGATGACGCTGTTCATCCGGGCCCGGGAGGACGGTGACGGGTTCGAGGCATCGGTCAAGCAGGCGCTCACGGCGGTGCTGGTGTCACCGCAGTTCCTCTACCGGGGCGAACCGCAGGCCGATCCCGACAACCCGGGGGCCGTGCACCGGGTGTCGGAGCACGCCCTCGCCTCACGGCTTTCCTACTTCCTGTGGAGCACCATGCCGGACGAGGAACTCTTCTCCCTGGCCTCGAAGGGGCGCCTGCGGCGGGAACTCCGGTCGCAGGTCCGGCGCATGCTGGCCGATACCAAATCCCGGGCGTTGGTGGACAACTTCGCCGGCCAATGGCTGCAGTTGCGCACCCTCGACATCGTGGCTCCCGACGACAAGCTCTTCCCCGACTTCGACCCGGCCTTGCGGGCCGCGCTGCGAGGCGAGACGGAGGCGCTCTTCGACCACATCCTCCGACAGGATCGACCGATCACCGAGTTCCTCACCGCCGACTACACCTTCGTCAACGAGCGGTTGGCCCGCCACTATGGCCTCAAAGACCTGCCATCGCCGATGGGGTCGCAGTTTGTGCGGGTGTCGCTGGACGGCTCCGGTCGACGCGGTGTCCTCACCCACGGCAGCGTGCTCACGCTGACTTCCAACCCGAACCGCACTTCACCGGTCAAACGCGGAAAATGGATCCTCGAGAACATCCTGGCCTCGCCCCCGCCGCCGCCTCCCCCCGGGGTGCCCGCCCTCGAATCCAAGGAGACGCACGGCACGCTCCGTCAGCGCATGGATGCCCATCGGGACAACCCGATGTGCGCCTCCTGCCATGCCAAGATGGACCCGCTGGGGTTCGCCTTCGAGCACTTCGATGCCGTGGGGCGCTATCGGGAGAAGGATGGGGACGCACCGGTCGAGACGCGGGGTGAGTTGGTTTCCGGCGAGCGGTTCGCCGACCACCAGGAACTCAGCCGGGTGCTTTCCGAGGCCCGGCAGGCCGACTTCATCCGATGCGTGAGCGAGAAGGTGCTCACCTATGCCCTCGGCCGCGGGTTGGAGTACTACGACCGGCCCGCCCTCGCCGCCATCGAGGCCCGGGTGCAACGTCAGGGCTTCCGCTTCTCGGCGCTCATCGAGGCGGTGGTCGAGAGCGTGCCATTCCAATACCGGCGGGGTGACGGCGATCCCATCCTCAGACAATGGAAGGATTAGCGATTCCCAGCCAGGCTTTCGCCGGGCAGGCACGGCAGTTGCTAGCTTTTCGGTGGATCCGACGGTGACACCTCAAGGTGGCCGTATCGATCAGCCTTGGTGACAATCAGGTGACGATCGGATAGTCTCCCTGGACTGACATGGCGCCCAGGTGCGCCCGGATCCGTACGATGGCGACCGACAACATGCAGATGCAGCGCTGGGAATTGAAGTACGTCATTCCCGCGACGCTGGCGTTGGCCCTCAGGGACTTCGTGTCCTCCTACCTGGAGATCGACGAGTACGGGGCCAACCGGCCGAACCTGTCGTATTCGATCCACAACCTCTACCTCGACTCCGACGACCTGCGGATCTACTGGGGAACCATCAACGGGAACAAGAACCGCTACAAGCTGCGGCTCCGGTTCTATGCGGACACCCCCAACCCCCAGGCTCCGGTGTTCTTCGAGATCAAGCGCCGGATGAACGATGCGATCCTCAAGCAGCGGTGCGGGGTCCGGAGGCCTGCAGTCGAGGCGGTGTTGGCCGGACAGTTGCCGGAGGCCGCCGAACTGGTCAGCCAAGACGCGCGCCAACTGGCCGCGATCCAGCGCTTCATCGAACTGTCGAGCGACATGCGGGCCTATCCAGTGGCCCACGTCTCCTACGACCGGGAGGCCTGGATCAGCCCCCACGACAACTCGGTCCGGGTCACCTTCGATCGCAATGTGCTGATCTCCCCCGAATTCACGGCCCGCTTCACCGCAGAGATGGACGATCCCACTCCGGTCTTCGGCGACCTGGTCATCCTCGAGTTGAAGTTCACCGGAAGGTTCCCGGACTGGTTCGCCGACATGGTGCGGGTGTTCGGATTGCGTCAGGGATCGGCCTCGAAATACGCCGACGGCATCGCGGTGAAGGGTGAGCACCATTTCCTCAGGGACCCCGGGCTGGCCGCCAGGGTTCCTGTCTCCGGTGTTGCGATCGAGCGCCGGGAAGCGCGACTCTCCCGTCTCGCCAACCGGTCGGCACAACCCGGCTCCTTGGTCACATGAACGTCTCGGACCTGATTCTGCGGGGTGATTTCGGCACGGCACCCGACGACCTGGGGGGCATCGTCCTCGGGTTGTTGATCGCCTTCCTTTGCGGCCACGTCGTCGCCTGGGTCTACATGCTCTGCCACTCGGGCCTGAGCTACTCGCGCTCGTTCGTCAATTCGCTGGTCATCCTGTGCGTCATCGTCGCCCTGGTGATGGCGGTGATGTTCAACAACCTGCTCATGGTCTTCGGGATGATGGCCGTGTTCGCGGTGGTCCGTTTCC
>JBIKMQ010000481.1:0-3001 GCA_044359215.1 Candidatus Chromulinivoraceae bacterium | reverse complement strand
CACCGCCTACATCCTGGCAAGCATCAGCACCGGAATGGCGGCCGGGACCCGGAAGTTCAGCACGGCGATCCTTGGGGCCCTGGTCTTCGCGGCCATCATGCTGTACCTGCATTGGACCTCGTTTGGCGCGCGGCATCGCTACGACCTCATCCTCAACCTCCACTGGGGCCGTCCGCTGGAAGAGTTGCCCAGCCTCGCCGGGTTGCTTGAACGCCACGGCCGGCGCAGCCAGCTCGCCAGCCAGCGGGCCGGGGCGGCCTCGGACGGCACCGATCTTTCCTACCGCATCCTGTTGAGGGATGCCTCCCGGGCCGGGGAACTGGTCTCGGAACTGAAGGCCTTCCCCGGGGTGTCCCGGGTGACGAGCCTCAAGGCGGAGGACGAATCGGAAGTCTAGTCGCATGCCAAACCAACCAATCCCGGGGCAGGGCGGCGGGCTGCCGCCCATCCCGACCCCTCCAGGCACCCTGTTCCGCGAATTCCGCATCCAGGTGGTGCCCTACCTGGCCTTCGCCGGCGTGCTCATCGCCACCCTCTGGCTTTGGCGGGGATATGTCGGGCCGGCGGCGCTGGTTGGCGAGGCCGAGTCGGTGCGCGGGGTGGTCTCCAGCGTCGGGCCCGGCCGCCTGGCGCAGGTCCAGGTGGACGCCTTGCAGCGGGTGGTGGCCGGCCAGGTGCTGGCGCGGGTCATCACGGCCGAGCCCCGGGTTCTCGAGGCGCAAATCGCGCTGAGCAAGGCCCGCATCGAAGTCATCCGGGCCGGCACCGATTCCGAGCTCCGCAAGCAGAACAGCCGGGTCAACCTCGAGAGCCTGCGCCTCGACTGGATGTCCAAGCGGGTCGACTGGCTGTCGGCCAAGGCTCGGAGCGCCTACCGCCAGCTGGAACTCTCCCGCCTGGAAAAGCTCCGCTCGGGCGTGCCCAATGCCGGCGCCCAGAATGCACTGCCCGTGCTCAGCCAGAACGATCTCGACATCTCCCGCCGGGACGCGGCCATCGAAGAGGCGGCCGTCCAGGAGTTGGAGCAGTTGGTGCAACAGATCGGCACGACCATCCAGCAGATGGGAACCGTCCGCCCGGAGGGGCAGGAATCCACGGCGACGACGGCGGCAATCGAGGTCGAATCGCGGACCCTCGACCTCATCGAGGCCCAGTTGATGCCCATCGACCTTGTCGCCCCGTTCGATGGCGTGGTGAGCATCGTGCACCGCTGGACCGGCGAGACGGTGCAGGCCGGCGAGCCCATCCTGACCGTCTCCCGCGAGAAACCGTCGCGGGTGGTCGCGTTCCTGCGGCAGCCGCTTCAGGTCGATGCCCGGCCGGGCACCAGGATCGAGGTCCGGTCGCGGGCGCGCACCCGCGAGGTTGGGGTGGGCCAGGTGCTCAGCGTCGGAGCGCAATTGGAGCCGATCTATCCGTCGTTGATGCCCAGGAGTGCCTCGGCCTCGGGACCTGCCGGGGACAGCCGCTCGGCCACGGAGAACGGCCTTCCGATCCTGGTCTCATTGCCGGAGAACGTCTCGGTGCTTCCGGGAGAGATCGTGGACCTGCGGGTGCTCGCGCCCTGAGCGGTCGACGGTTGCCCGGACACGAACCGTCGGTGGCCCGGTGGCCGTCTCCAAGGAGCAGCGGGGGGCGGACCAAGTGAAGACCAATTGAGGATCGGCTCAGGACCGCCTCAGGATCGGGTCAGGATCGGGTCGGTTTGGGATCAGACCGGGTATTGGCACCCTCAGTCCACCGTGAGGCGCGAGGCGATGCGGGCCGCCGTCTGGTCCGGAGATTCCGCCTGTTCCACCATCAGCCACTCCAGATCCAGTTGGCCCGTCATCCAGGTGCGTTGGCGCCGGGCGAATTGGCGGGTCTTGGATTGCACGAGCTCCCGGGTCTCCCGCAGGGAGCGCCGCCCCTCGAGATGCTCCACCACTTGGCGGTAGCCGATGGCCTGCATGGCCGTCCGGTTCTCCCGGAGACCCTCGGTCAGCCGCTGGGCGGTCTCCGCGACCAACCCGTCTCCGAACATGCGGTCCACCCGCCGGTGGATGCGGTCCACGAGGTCCGCCCGGTCCCGGTCGATGCCGAAGGCCCGGCCGGCCAGCGTCGAGCCCCCGCGTTCGGGCCATTGGGCCCGCTGCAGCGAGAAAGGCCGGCCCGTGAGGCGGATCACCTCCACCGCCCGGACCAGTCGGCGCCGGTTTTGCGCGTCGATCTCGTCCAGGGTGACGGGATCCTTCCGCGCCAGTTCATCCAGCAGGGCGGCGGTGTCCAGGGCCTCCAACTCGGTGCGCAGAGCAGGGTCCGGCGGCGGTGCCGAGCCAAGCCCGCCGAGCCACGCGTTGATGTAGAGGCCGGTGCCCCCGCACAGGATGGGCACGCGGCCGCGCGCCGCGACGTCCGTGATGGCCTCCCGGGCCAGGGTCACGAATCGGGCGGCGTCGAAAGGCTCGGTGAGGCCGACCACATCGATGAGGTGGTGCGGAACCTGGCGTCGCTCCTCCGCCGTGGGCTTGGCCGTCCCGAGATCGAGGCCCTGGTACACCTGCATGGAATCGACCGAGAGGATCTCCCCGTCGATGCGGGCGGCCAGGGCCAAGGCCACCGCCGACTTGCCGGAGGCTGTGGGGCCGGTCAGCAGGACCGGGTTCATGGCTTGGGGCCGCCGCCGATCGGCCGGCCCGCCGTGGAGGGCGATTCCGCGCGCCAGGCGAGGATCATCAGGATGGCCACCGCCGTGCAAATCGCCGAGTCGGCCACGTTGAACGCGGGGAATCCCACCTCGGAGCCGCTGCGGCGGGTCCAGTAGAAGCGCAGGAAATCGACCACGTGCTCATGGATGATCCGGTCGAGCAGGTTGCCCACGATGCCCCCGAACAGGAGGCCCAGCGCCACCTGCCCGGGTCGGTGGTCGTACTCGAAGTGCCGGCGCCAGCGCCAGAGAGCGAGCATGGCCAGGGCCGAGAAGACGGCCAGCCAGTTGTTGTGGTGACGGAAGATGCTCCAG
>JBIKMQ010000478.1:0-3021 GCA_044359215.1 Candidatus Chromulinivoraceae bacterium | reverse complement strand
GGTTGATCGCATCGACATGCATCGTGCGGATGAGCGCGATGTCGTCGGCCATCGCCCCGATGCCCGGCATCAGGGAGGTGATCTCCATGCCGCTCTTGCCGTACTTCTTGAACTCGAAGGGTGAGCCGACGCACTTGAGCACGGCCTGCCCGGCCGTCATGCCGGTGATGCGCTGGCCCCGGCGCACGCTCGGGGGCAGCTCCTGGCCCGTCATCTCCTTGAGCTTGGGCTTGGGATCGAACAGATCGAGATGCGACGGGGCCCCGGACTGGAAGAGGTAGATGACACGCTTGGCCTTCGGCGCCAGGTGCAGGGTCTTGAGGGCGCCGGGGACCGCCCGGGTGGCCGGCGTGGCCCCGCCGAGCGACGACGGCAGCAGCGAGGCCAGGGCCATGGCGCCGAGGCCCGTGGAGGTGCGGGTGAGGAAGGCGCGCCGGCTCAGGATGCGCTCGGCCTCGTCCTGAAGGTAGGAGGGGTTCACTTGGAAATGGTCTCGTTGAGGTTCAGGAGGACGTTGGCCACGGCGGTCATGGCCGCGAGCGCAGCCGGGTCGGCCGACTCGGGCGCCTTGGACTCGCCCACGGAGATGAGGGCCTTGGCGGCATCGGGATCGGACTTGAAGCGGGCCAACTGCTGCTCGTGGGTCTGCTTGAGCACGGCCACCTCGTCGGGTTGGGGCTTGCGCCCGAGGGTGTGCCGGAAGGCGCGCACCAGACGGCGGTCGAGGTCGGCGGGTTCCTCACGCAGCACCCGCTGGGCAAGGCCGCGGGCGGCCTCGACGAAGGCCGGGTCGTTCATCAGCACCAGGGACTGGAGGGGGGTCTGGGTGCGCTGGCGGAGGAAGGTGCAGACCTCGCGGTTGGGCGCGTCGAACGTGGCGAAGGACGGGTAGTGGGCCGATCGACGCCAGAAGACATACATGCCCCGGCGATACAGATCCTGCCCGTGGTCCTGCACGAAGACCGAGTCGGTGCCGTCCCAGATGCCCGGGGGCTGGTAAGGCTTGACGCTCGGGCCGCCGATCTTCGGATTGAGCAGGCCGGAGACGGCCAGCGCGTTGTCGCGGATGTACTCGGCATCGAGGCGCAGGCGCGGGCCCCGCGTGAGCAGGCGGTTGTAGGGGTCGCGTGTCAGCTTCTCGGGCGTGGCGTTGGCCGCCTGTCGGTAGGTCGAGCTGGTGACCATGACCCGCAGCAGGTCCTTCACGCTCCAGGGTTTGATCGGGCCCGATCTGGCGCCGCGACGCTGGCCGGGCATGCCGACCGTACCACCGTCCCGGAAGCGGGTGGCCAAGTAGTCGAGCAACTCGGGATGACTGGGCCATTCGCCCTGCGACCCGAAGTCGTTGGCCGTCTTCACCAGGCCGTTGCCGAAGAGCAGGGCCCAGTAGCGGTTGACCGTGACCCGGGCCGTGAGCGGATGCTGCCGGGACACCAGCCAACGGGCCAGGGTCAGGCGGTTGGTCGGTCCCTCGGGCAACGGCGGCAGGAAGGACGGGGTGCCCGGTTCGACACGCTCGCCGCGGGTGCGGAAGTCGCCACGGACGAGCACGAAGGTCTCCCGGGGCGGATCCAGCTCCTCCATGATGAGGGTCGTCGGGATCTTGGCATAGAACCCGTCCTTGGTGCGGCGGGCCTGGGCCAGGGACTTCTCGGCCCTCAGGTAGTCGACCGCGTGATTCTCCCGGTAGAAGCGGGCCAGTTCGCCCCGCTCCTCGTCGGAACGCTTTCCGCGCGACTTGGCCACGATGGCCGCGTAACCCTCGAAGGTCAGGGACCGCGCCTCGGCCTCGGACAGGGCCCGCGAGAACAGGCGCACGTCATCCAGTTGGCCGGTGAGGAACGAGTCCCCGTTCCGGGACCCGAGGCGCAACGGCTCGGCGGCGACCGGCGATTCCTTGAGCAGGTCCTTCTCGGTCTCGAGGTCCTTGCGCACGCCGTTGACGAAAATCCGCACGCCCGATGCCTTGCCGGAACCGTCATGGCTCACGGCCACATGGAGCCACTGGTTGTGGGGCAGCTGGTCCTTGGTGCGAACCTTGAGTGCGTTGTCGGGCCAGGCGTGGATGAGGTGGGTCTGCAGGCGCCGGTCGGCCAGGAGCAGGTCGAAGCCGCGGTGCCCGGGTCCCTTCTCCATCTGGCTCAGGATCGCGCCGTCCCCCTGCAACCGCACCCAGGCGGCGACGGCGAAGGCGTTGGTGCGGTCCCAGCCCGTCCGCGAAGGCGCCTCGGCATGGGCCTTGCCGTCGAGCTTCAGGGCCCGGCCCAGGCGGCCGTCGACAAACTCGACGGCGTTGGTGCCCTTCCAGGCGACGTCGGGATCCACCACGCCGTCGAAGGTCCACCGCGCCGCCAGGCCGTTGGTCGGCGCCGGGGCCGGCGGGCGCTCCCCGAGCTCGCGCTCCCATTTCTCCTGGGTCTCGCCCAACTCGTTGGTGCGGTCCTGCAGGGTCTTCTCGGCATCCTTCACGGCGAAGTCGGCCTCGACGAATTTCGTGGCCTGCTCGGCCGTGGGCACCGGCAGGCGGGGCGGCGGGTTGTCGGTGCGGATGCGGTCGAGGCCCTTCTCGGGCACGTTGTGGAAGAAGGCGTACAGGCGGTAGAATTCCTTGGTGCTGATCGGGTCGTACTTGTGGTCGTGGCACTCGGTGCAGCCCACGGTCAGGCCCAGGAAGGTGGCGCCCAGGGTGTTCACCCGGTCGACGACGTACTTGTTGAGGTACTCGTCGGGATCGGCACCGCCCTCGTCGTTGGTCATGTTGTTGCGCACGAAGCCGGTGGCCACGCGCTGGCTCACGGTGGGATTGGGCAACAGGTCGCCGGCCAACTGCTCGACGGTGAACTGGTCGAAGGGCTTGTCGGCGTTGAAGGCGTCGATGACCCAGTCGCGCCACAACCACATGAAACGCACGCCGTCGAAGTGGTAGCCGCTGGTGTCGGCATACCGGGCGAGGTCCAGCCAGTTCTGGCCCACGCGCTCGCCGTAGTGGCGCGAGTCCATCAGGCGGTCGACCAGGCGCTC
>JBIKMQ010000477.1:0-3022 GCA_044359215.1 Candidatus Chromulinivoraceae bacterium | reverse complement strand
AGAGGAAGAGCTGCCGACCACGCCCGAGACGGCCGTCCGGCAGGAGAAGAAAGAGGCCCAGCCCGCCCAGCCGTTGGGAGGCATCCGCGAGGCGGGCGAGACCCAGGTGGCCAAGGTCGAGCCGAAGGCTTCGGCCCTTCCGACTCAACCGGAGCGGAAGGCCGTGCAGGCCCAGGAAGCCGGGGCCCCGAGGCGCAAGCCCATCAAGCGCCTGGCACAGGCCATGGAGCAGAAAGGCATCGTGCGGGGCGAGAAGATGCTCCAGCAGGGCGGGGCGTCGCGGTTCAGCATCTCGCCCTCCTTCGACGTGAAGAGCACGCCCTTCGGAGAGTACGACCTCCGGATGATCGCCGCGGTCCAGGAGCGCTGGTGGGCCCTGCTCGAGGAGCGCCACTTCGCCCTCGAGCGCACCGGCAAGGTGGTGCTCAAGTTCCGGTTGCATGGCGACGGGTCCATCTCGCAGATCACCACGGCCGAGTCGAGCGTGGGTGAGACCCTCAGCTTCACCTGCGAGGCGGCCGTGATGGGCGCCTCGCCCTTCGGCCGTTGGCCCAGCGTGCTCAAGGCGCAGGCGCTCGACCCGCGCGAGATCACCTTCACCTTCCATTACTACTGACCTCGTCGGTGCACGGCATCTCCTCCCACCACGAGGAGCGCCCGATCCCGACACACCACTAACCCACCCATGCGATCCATCCTCGATGGCGGCCCCTTTGTCTGGCTCCTGTTGGCGCTTTCAGTCACCGCCCTGACCGTCGTGCTCGAGCGCCTCTGGTCCCTGCGCCGGGACCGGGTGATGCCCCGTCCGCTGCTGGACGCCTTGTCCGGGGACGCGCCGTCCGCCGGTGGTGGCGGGCCGGGCGCATCAGCCGGGCCGATCGACCTTGCCCGGTTGCGGGGCGCCTGCGCCGCCCAGCCATCGCCCCTGGCGCGCCTGGTGGTGTCGGTGCTCGACCATCTCCCATGGCCCAAGCCCGAGAATGTCGCGGCCCTCGAGGTGCGGGCGCGCCAGGAGATCGCCGGCCTGGAACGCGGCCTCGTGGTGCTCGAGGTGATCGTCGGCATCGCCCCGCTCCTGGGGCTGGTGGGCACCATTTACGGCATCATCCCGCTGCTGGGCGATTTCGGGTCCAACCTCCAGGCCGACAACGCCTTCATCGCCAAGGGAATGTCGGTGGCCCTGTACAAGACCGTGCTCGGGTTGCTGGTGGCCATGCCCTCGCTGGCGGCGTGGAGCTTCTTCACCAAGCGGGTCGAGTTGCTGGGCCTCGAGCTCGAGGCCGTCTGTGATGCCCTCCTGCGGCGTCAGTACCTTCGGCCTGGGGCGGGTCCAGGGGCAGGCCCGGAGTTGTCCGCGGCGTCCGGTGCCGGAGGGACGCGCCCATGAAGTTCCTTGTCCGTCGGCGCAGGGTCGCCCCGGCCATCATCATCATCTCGCTCATCGACGTACTGGTGGTGCTGCTGGTGTTCCTCATGGTCACCACGCGCTTCAAGAACACCCCGTCGGTCGCCTTGACCCTGCCTGAGACCCGCGAGGCTCCGAAGGCTGGGGCCGGACCGGAGAAGCCGCCCATGGTCGTCACCATTGCCGCGGCGGCCCCGCAGTTCTTTGTCGGTCCACGGGCCGTCACCGCCGACAAGTTGCTTGGGGAACTCAAGGACGCCGTCGCCGCCGATGCCCGGGTCAAGGTCGTCCTCCGGGCTGACGAGAACGCCAACTGGGGCGACGTCGTGAAGGTGATGGACTTCGCCAAGCAGGCCAAGGTGCAGAACATCCGCGCCTACACCCGCACCGCTGGTTCCCAGTAAGGGGGCAGGCCAATCAGGATCGGTCCTCCGCGCGCCGGAAGCCGCCCACTCCCGCCGCTGGCGGGGTCATCGGGGTAATGCTTGATCGCCCAAACAGCTTTGTTTCAACCTTCCGGGGTCAGCCGGAACTCCGATGGAAACCCCATGAGTCATGCCGCGCCAATCCAGGCCCCGGAACCCCCGGGTGAGCCGAAACCCGACATCCCGGCGGCAACCGGTTCCAAGGCTGCCTCCGTCGTGCATTCCTTCGGTGAGACCTGCTGGGCCAATGTGCTGAAGGCGGCCTTCGGTCAGGGATCGGAGGCCGACGAGGCCTGGGGGCGTTTCGCCCAGCAATACTGGAAGCCGCTGTACGTCTTCTGCCGGTTCAAAGGGGATTCCCCCCAATTGGCCGAGGACCACGTGCAGGGGCTGTTCGAAGGATTTCTGGCGCGCAATGAACTGGGCGTCCTGGATCCTTCGCGTGGCCGCCTGAGGTCGTGGCTCATGGCCGCGATGGAACAGCATCGCACCCGGGTGTGGCGCAAGGCCAGCGCCCGGAAGCGGAACCCCGTCAACGGGTTCGACTCGCGCGAGGTCTCCGAGATCGAGGGAGTCTTGGAAGTTACGGCGGACGGGCGACCCGACCAGGAGTATCAGAAGCAATGGGCCTTCGAGGTCCTTGAGCGCTCTCGGGATGCCTTGTGCCAGCGGTACCGCCAGCGCGGTCAGGAGGCGCGATTCGACCTGTTTTGGTCCCGTTTGCTTCCAGGGGCCACTTCTGACGACCACGCGTCATTGGCCAAAACCCTGGGCCTGACCCCCAGGGCCTTGGCCACCGCGCTCTGGCAATTCCGGCAGGAGTACCACCGGACGCTCCGGCGGATCGTCCGTGAGACGCTCGGGCCGGACGATGACGTGGATGCCGAGGTCCGGGAACTCATTCGCGCCGTGGTATGAACCCGACGTGCCGGTCCTGTGGCGTAGCTCTGGCGTCCACCGGCGACCAGCCCGGATGCCCGGCCTGCATGCTCCGGATGGGCCTGATGGGTTTGGCTGGACCGTCGGAGGCCCTCATCGGTGGTCCGCGGCCCGGGGAGCAGGTCGACGGCTGGTTGCTCGTGGAGGTGCTGCGGCGTGGCCCGGCTGCCACCGTGTTCCGCGCCGAAAGCCTTATCGATGGTCGGCCGGTGGTGCTCAAGTTCCTCGCTTCGGCGCTCCTGCAAGACGAGGT
>JBIKMQ010000476.1:0-3025 GCA_044359215.1 Candidatus Chromulinivoraceae bacterium | reverse complement strand
GGCCGGTGACGAGGGTGACTTCCTCTTCGAGCTGCGTATGATCGCGGAGGTGGGCCTCGTGGGCTATCCCAACGCCGGCAAGTCCACCCTGCTGACGGCGATTTCCAAGGCCCGACCCAAGATCGCCGCCTACCCCTTCACCACGCTCACGCCGCAGGTCGGCATCGTCGAGTACCCCGAGGACTATCACCGCCTCACCGTGTGCGACGTGCCGGGCCTCATCGCCGGGGCCCACCGCAACGTCGGCCTCGGGCACGCCTTCCTGCGTCACATCGCCCGCTGCCGGATCCTGGTCGTCCTGCTCGACATGGCCGGCACCGACAACCGCCAGCCCTGGGACGACTATCGCAGCCTGCTGGAGGAACTCGAGCTGTACGACCCGTCGCTGCTGGAACGCCCGAGGCTCGTAGTCGCCAACAAGATGGACGAGCCCCCGGCCGAGGCGAACCTGAAGTCCTTCAAGCGCCGCGTCCGCAAGACGCCCGTGCTGCCGATCTCCGCCGCGTTTGACGAGGGCATCGCCGCGTTCCGCAAGACCATCCGCGAAATGGTCGAGGAGACCGGGGCTTCCGCGGGCTGACCGGTCCCTTTGGGTCTTGGTTGCCCACCGGCGGTGGCGTACAACGCCCCCGGCATGCCCCGACTCGTCTTCGACATCGAAACCTCGGCCGTCGGACTGGAGACCTTCGACGAGGCCCAGCAGGAGTACCTGTTCCGCGAGGCCGAGCGCCAGCCCACCGAGGAGGACAAGGCCCGCAAACGTGCCGAGATCTCGCAGCAGTTCAGCCTTTGGCCGTTCACGGCGCAGGTGGTGTGCATCGCCATGATCAATGCCGACTCCGGCAAGGGCCAGGTGCTCTACCAGTCCGACGACTACGACGAGGAATCCCTCGAGGCGGGGGAGGCGCCCGAGGACGCCACCGGGGGCGCCGGCATCGAGTTCGCCCCGCAGGTCGACGAGGTGGAGCTCCTCACGGCCTTCTGGGACGTCGCCAAGCGCTACGACGGGATCGTCACCTTCAATGGCCGGGGCTTCGACGTGCCGTTCCTGTACCTCCGCTCGGCGCTGCTCAACGTGCCCATCACCCGCAAGGACTGGCTGGGCTACCGTTACCAGACCGAGCCCCACTGCGACCTGGCCGAGCAGTTCACGTTCTACAGCGTGAGCGGACGCGACGGCGCCGCCCGGAAGTTCAACCTGGACTTCTACTGCAAGGCCTTCGGGATCCCATCGCCCAAGGCCATGGGGGTCACCGGGGCGGACGTCGCCACCCTGCTGGCCGAAGGCCGGCACCGGGACATCGCCGAATACTGCCTGCGGGACGTCGCGGCGACCGTCGAACTGCACAAGGTGTGGGAGGCGCGGCTCAAGGGCATCAAGTGACCGCGCGTGTTTTGACTTCGACGCCCTCCCCCATACCCTCCGCCGCATGCACATCGTCCGCGTCCAGGATGCCGACCACGCCGCCCGCCTCGACCAGGCGGCCGCCGCCTCGTCCCTGTTCGATCCCGTCATCGAGGACCGCACCCGGGCGATCCTCGAGGCCGTCCGCAGGCGGGGCGACGAGGCCCTGCTCGAGTTCACCGAACGCTTCGACGGGGCCCGCCTGACGGCGGGACAGATCCCGGTCACCCTCGCCGAGCGGATGCAGGCGTCGCTGTCGGCCGGGCCTGGGCTGCGCGCCGCCGCGGCCGAGGCGACCCGCAACATCGCCGCCTTCTCGAGGCGGTCGCGCCGCCGCGACTGGTCGGCCACCAACTCCCACGGCGCGCAGGTGGGCGAGGTGTTCCAGCCCTTCCAGCGGGTCGGCATCTACATTCCCGGCGGCACGGCGCCGCTGGTGTCCACCGCGCTGATGACCATCACCCTGGCCAAGGTGGCCGGCTGCCCGGAGATCGTGGTCTGCACGCCGTGCG
The DNA here is from genome assembly GCA_044359215.1 of Candidatus Chromulinivoraceae bacterium. Classification (GTDB taxonomy): domain Bacteria; phylum Verrucomicrobiota; class Verrucomicrobiia; order Limisphaerales; family UBA9464; genus SXXZ01. The sequence continues at coordinate 1,108 of JBIKMQ010000476.1, read as the reverse complement.
GCCGGGACGGCTCGATCAACCCGGCGCTGCTCTTCGCGGCCAACGTCGCCGGCGCGACCGAGATCCACCGGGTCGGCGGTTCTCAGGCCATCGCGGCGATGGTGCACGGCACCGCCACCATCCGGCCGGTGCACAAGGTCTTCGGCCCGGGCAACGCCTACGTCGTGGCCGCCAAGCGCCTGCTCTTCGGCCACGTCTCGGTCGACCTGCTCCCGGGGCCCAGCGAGACGCTGGTGCTGGCCGACGACTCGGCCGACCCGCGCTTCATCGCGGCCGACCTGCTGGCCCAGGCGGAGCACGGCTCCGGCCACGAGCGGGTCTGGATGGTCACCCCCTCGGCCACCCAGCTGAAGGCCGTGGAGAAGGAGATCGCCCGGCAGCTCCCGACCCTGGGCCGGAGGGAGTTCATCCAGAAGGTGCTCGACGCCAACACCTGGCTCATCCAGGTGCGGGACCTCGACGCGGCCGTGGCGCTGGTCAACCGGCTGGCCCCGGAACACTGCGAGATCATGACCCGCAACCCCCGGGCGCTCGTGCCGAAGATCCACGCCGCCGGGGCCATCTTCCTCGGCCAGGGCTCGCCGACGGTGCTGGGCGACTACATCGCCGGACCCAGCCACGTGCTGCCCACCGGCGGTGCGGGCCGCAGCTTCGCCGGCCTGACCGTCGACCAGTTCCAGCGGCGCACCAGCGTGGTGGAGTATTCCAAGCCCGCCCTGCGCAAGGCCCTGCCCGGCGTGGCGACCTTCGCCGGCCTCGAGGGGCTCGACGGCCACGGACGCTCGGCAGCCATCCGGCTCGAGAAGCCTGGACGGCAGGCCCGCCGGCGCTGAGTCGCCGCCGCGGAGGCGGGGAGGGTTGCGGCGATGGCCTGGGCGTGGACCGGCCCCTTTGGCCGCTTGTCCCGGCGGCGGCCCTGTGGTGGACTCCGGACGCATGACATCGAGGCACCGGTCGATTTGGCTGAGGCGGGTCGCGCTGCTGGCGATGGCCTGGGCGGCGGGCTGTGCGACGGAGCCGGTGACCGGGCGCAAGCAGTTCCTGGTGACCGGGGCGAGCCAGGAGGTGGCCCTCGGGCTGAGCGCCTTCGAGACGCTCAAGAAGGAGA
>JBIKMQ010000475.1:0-3026 GCA_044359215.1 Candidatus Chromulinivoraceae bacterium | reverse complement strand
CAGGCCTGCTTCGGCGCATGAGCGGCAAGCCCGTGGCGACCGATGTCTTCCTCGAACTGATGGAGGAGGTGGACCACGCGCGCAGCCGCATGCTGGGCTGGATGAAGGACTACGACGCGATCCTCTGCCCCGTCAGCGCGCTGCCGGCCGCCCGCCTCGACACGCCCGCACCGCCCGAGACCAACTACACCCGCATCTACAACGTCACCGGGTGGCCGGCGACGGTCGTCCGCGGCGGCACAAGCCCCGAGGGCCTGCCCATCGGCATCCAGGTGGTGGCCAAACCGTGGCGCGACGACGTCTCCCTGGCGCTGGCCCGCTTCCTCGAGGAGCGCACCGGCGGATGGATCACCCCACCGATCTGAAGACCCCATGAACCCGCCACTGGTCCATACTTCCGACCGCACCGCCGCCGGCCCCCGTCCCGGGACACCCGGGGAACCGGTCAGCCGGCGGAGCTTCCTCTCCGCCCCCCGCCGACTGGGCCTGCCTGCGGGGCTCACGGGCATCCTGGCGCTGCAGTCGCCCCCCGTGGCGGGGGCGGACAAGACGCCCCCGGCCGGGTCCTACCTGCGCTCCAAGGACAGGAACCCGGTGCTGACCCAATGCTCGGCGACCCGCCTGGCCGAGATGATCCGCGGGAAGACCGTGTCCTCCACCGAGGTGGTCAAGGCCTACATCGCCCGCATCGAGAAGGTGAACCAGGACCTCAACGCCGTGGTCACGCGGTCCTTCGACCTGGCGCTGGCCGAGGCCCGGGCGGCCGACGAGTCGCTGGCCAAGGGGGTGATCCGGGGCCCGTTGCACGGGGTGCCCATGACGGTGAAGGACTCCCTCGACACCGCGGGCGTACGCACCACCTGGGGCACCCTCGGCCGGTTCAACACCGTGCCGGACCAGGATGCGACCGCGGTGGCCCGGGCCCGGGCCGCCGGCGCGGTGCTGCTGGGCAAGACCAACACACCGGAGTTCACCATCGGCAGCGGATCCTACTCGGTGGGCACGACCATGAACCTGGTCTTCGGCCTCACCCGCAATCCCTACGACACCCGCCGGAGCTGCGCCGGCAGCAGCGGCGGCGCCGGGGCCATCGTGGCGGCGCATGGCTCGGCCTTCGACATCGGCAGCGACTTCGGCGGGAGCATCCGCTCGCCATGCCATCACAACGGCATCACCGGCATCAAGGCGACGGCGGGCCGCGTGCCCCGGACCGGCCATGCGGTGGACTACGGTGGGATCTACGACAGCCAGCAGCAGATCGGCCCGATGGCCCGCCGGGTCGAGGATCTCATCTTGATCACCCCCCTGCTGTCCGGTCCGGACTTCAAGGACGCCGCGATGATTCCCGCGCCCTTCCGAAAGGCCGCCGACGTGGACCTGAAGAAGCTCCGGGTCGCCTTCTTCTCGGACGTCGCCGGATACCACAAACCGACGCCCGGCACCGTGAAGACCGTCGAGGCGGCCGCCAAGGCGCTCGGGGAGGTTTGCGGCCCCGTGGTGGAATCCGCTCCCGACGGCTACTCCGAGATCTGGCCCCTCTATGCCAAGCTCCGGTTCGTCGACAGCAGCCGGTGGATCCGCCGCATCGCCCAGCGTTCCGGCACGCTCTTCCCGGCGGCCGGACGCAAGTTCGATGAGCCGATGACCCCGGTGCCCGAGGTGAGCGCCCTGGTGGAGCAGCGCGACGACCTCAAGCGCCGATGCCTCGCCTGGTTCCGGAACCACGACGTGCTCATCTGCCCCACGAACTCCTCCCCGGCGAGGCTCATCGGCGACGAGGGACACCCCGGTGCGGGCTACACCACGATCTACAACATCACCGGATGGCCATCGGTCGTGGTGCGCTGCGGTTCGGAGGGCGACCTGCCCATCGGCCTGCAGGTCGTCTCCCGCCCGTTCCGGGAGGATGTCGCCTTCGCCGTCGCCGAGCACCTCGAGTCGGTGTTCGGGGGATGGAAACCGCCCGCGATCTGAACTCCGCCCAACGACCCGCCATGAACGCTTCTCCCCAAAAACACGCCACCCGAAGGGCTTCCGACCGACGCGGGTTCCTCCGGGGACTCGGTCGCCTGGTTCCCGTGGCGGCGGCCACCGTCCCGACCACGACCCGGTCCGCCCCGGCGCCCACGCCCACGCCCACGGCCGACCTGGCGACCGACATCACCGAATGGTCGGCCCTCCGCCTCGCCCGGGCCATCCGGGAGAAGAAGGTGTCCTCCACCGAGGCGGTGGAGGCCCTCCTCCGGCGCATCGACCGGGTGAACCCCCTGCTCAACGCCGTGGTGACCCTCTGTGCCGAGCGGGCCCGCATGGAGGCCAGGATCGCCGACGAGCGCCTGGCCAAGGGCCTGCCCACGGGCCCGCTGCACGGGGTGCCGATGACCATCAAGGACTCGCTCGACACCGCAGGGGTGCGGACCACCGGCGGCACCCTGGGCTGGCTGACCCGCGTGCCGGGCGCCGACTCGACCGCCGTGGCCCGGGTCCGCGCCGCCGGGGCCATCCTGCTGGGCAAGACCAACACGCCGGAGTTCACCCTCGGCAGCCCGGGCCTGAGGGACCTCGGCACGACGTCCAACATCCTCTTCGGCGTCACCCGCAACCCCTACGACCCGGCGCGGTCCTGCGGGGGCAGCAGCGGCGGCGCCGGCTCGATCGTGGCGGCCGGCGGGTCGGCCTTCGACATCGGCAGCGACTTCGGCGGCAGCATCCGCAACCCGGCCCATTGCAACGGCATCGTGGGCCTCAAGCCGACGACGGGTCGCGTCCCGCGCACGGGGCATGTCGTGGACTTCGGCGGCGTCTACGACACCTACCAGCAGATCGGTCCCATGGCCCGGCGCGTGGAGGACATCGCGTTGCTGCTGCCCCTGTTGGCCGGACCGGATTTCCAGGATGCGGCGATCAAGCCGATGCCGAACGGCGACCCCTCGGCCGTGGACCTCAAGAAACTGCGCGTGGCGTTCTTCACCGACGTCAACGGCTACCACGGACCCACCCGGGAGACGGTGGCGATGGTCGCGGCG
>JBIKMQ010000474.1:0-3034 GCA_044359215.1 Candidatus Chromulinivoraceae bacterium | reverse complement strand
GCCCGGGTCGAAGCTGAGGAACCGGATGGTGCTCTCCGAATCGGCCACGATCCCGCGGGCCGCGAAGGCCTGGTGGTCGGCCAGGGTGTCGATGAGCGGCTGCCACTGCTGCTCCCCGCCGACCGGGTTGTCGAGCATCAGGTTGAGGTTGACGTCGATGATGCGGGCCACGTTCTCGGCCCGCTCGACATAGCGGCTCATCCAGTAGAGCGAATCGGCGACGCGGCTCAGCATGGCGGGTTGGGGTGCGGGGTGCGGTGAAGGTTCAAGGGTTCGTCATCCTGGGGGTGGGATCGGCGGTGTGGCCGCGCGTCCGGAATCAGTGGGGCACCAGCGGTGACGCCAGCACCATGGAGGGAGGCCGCCCGCCACCCGGAGCCCCGACGCCCCCGGCCGTGGCGTCCTCGGTCTCGGCGAGCACCCAGGTGTCCTTGGTGCCGCCGCCCTGAGACGAGTTGACCACCAGCGACCCCTTGCGCAGGGCCACCCGGGTGAGGCCGCCGGGCAGCACGAAGATGTCGCGGCCGTAGAGGATGTAGGGCCGGAGATCCACGTGGCGCCCCTCGAGGTTCGTCTCGCAGATGGTGGGCACCCTGGAGAGCGACAGCGTGGGCTGGGCAATGTAGTTGCGTGGGTTGGCGATCACCAGGCGCCTGAACTCCTCGATCTGCTCCCGGGACGCGTGGGGGCCGATGAGCATGCCGTACCCTCCGGATTCATTGGCCGCCTTGACCACCAGGTCGCCAAGGTTTTCCAGCACGTAGCGGAGGTCCTGTTCCTCGGAGCAGATGTAGGTCGTGACATTGGGAATGATCGCCTCCTCGCCCAGGTAATACCGGATCACCCGCGGGATGTAGGCGTACACCGCCTTGTCGTCAGCGACCCCCGTGCCCGGCGCGTTGGCCAGGGCCACGTTGCCGGCCTTGTAGACGTCCATCAGGCCGGGGACGCCGAGCATGGAGTCGGGGCGGAAGGCTCTGGGGTCCAGGAAATCGTCGTCGATGCGGCGGTAGATCACGTCCACCCGCTCGAAACCGCTGGTGGTGCGCATCCACACGAAGCCCTCATGGACCACCAGGTCGCTGCCCTCCACCAGCTCGACACCCATCTGCTGCGCGAGGAAGGAATGCTCGAAGTAGGCCGAGTTGTACCGGCCGGGCGTGAGCACCACCACGCGGGGCTGCGTTCCGCCGTCCGGCGCAATGAACTCCAGCATGTCGCGCAGTCGGGCCGGATAGTTCGACACAGGCTTGATGCGTGCGCCCGAGAACACCTCGGGGAAGAGGCTCTTCATGAGCCGCCGGTTCTCCAACACGTAGGAGACGCCCGACGGGCACCGCAGATTGTCCTCGAGCACCAGGATTTGCCCGGTCCGGTCCCGTACGAGGTCGGTGCCGGTGACATGGCACCAGATCCCCTGCGGTGGCTTGAGGCCCACGCACTGTTCCCGGAAGCCCTTCGAGGAGGCGATGACCTCGCGCGGGATGATCCCATCCTTGAGGATCTTCTGGTCGTGGTAGAGGTCGTCGAGAAAGAGGTTCAGCGCCTGGATCCGTTGCTGGAGCCCCTTCTCGAGCCGGGTCCATTCGGTGCCCGAGACGATGCGCGGGATGAGGTCGAAGGGCAGGGTCTTCTCGACGCCCCGGTTGTCGCTGTAGACGTTGAAAGTGATGCCGGCCTGCATGAGCGCCCGCTCGGCCGACTTCTGGCGCAGCTTGAGTTCGCCCTGGGGCAGTCCCTCGATCTCGCGGGCCAGGAGGCGGGAGGCGGGATGGGGCTCTCCGGACGTCGAGATCATCTCGTCGTAGAAGTCGCCCCGGTCGTATCGGGAAAAGTTCATGTCAGCGGCCCGATGGATGGCAATCCGCCCGGCAGAAACCGGTGGATGCACAAGGCATGCCATCCGATCCGGTCTCCCACCGAACCGCCAAGCCACGGCCCGGATCCCTGCCGCCCCCGGCCTGCCCGGACCTTTGGAAGGCCTGCGGACCCGACCTGCGATCTGTCGAGGGGTTCGGGATCGCCATCCGGGGATCGGCGTGTCGAGGGTTTGCCTAATAATGTCCACCATGGTTCGTTTCAACCAGTCCACCCGTTTGCATCCATTTCGCTGCGGGGCGGGCAGGGGGCGATGGACCGCGACGGCATGGCAGGGGGCTCTGGGAGGGTTCCACCAGGATCAAAAAATGCGCAAGAATCCGGGGTTTCCGCGTGACATCGGCGTCTTGACCCCGGAAACAATGACGTCCTAGAACCATGAAGAATTCTCCCTGGGTTTCCCGTGTCACGGCCGTCGCCTCCCGGACGTTCCAGGAGCCGCTTCGGCAGTGGACTGCCCGGTGGGGGATGTGTTTCGGGGTGCTGCTGCTCGTGCAGGGAGTCCTGAAGGGTGGCCCCGGGGACTTCCAGTTGGACGTCCCATCCATCTCCGTGCCGGCCGCAGGCTCGACGGCGACCCAGATCTCCGGATTTCAGGTGGTCATGCAACCGGCCGACAATGCCCCGTGGACGGCCACCTCCGATGCTCCGTGGGTGAAGATCATCTCCGGGGTCGCCGGGGGGAAGGCCGGACCCGTGAGCGTCTCGATCTCCGACAACAACGCCGTGGAGCCAAGGCAGGCGAACATCACGGTGAAGTCCACGACCAGGACGGTGATTCTGCCCATCAACCAGGCGGGCCGCCCGGCGACCGTGAACCCGCTTTCGTTCAATTTCCCCGCCGTGGGCGGCGAGGGGCAGGTGAGTGTGGCCACCGGGAGCGGGTTTTCCTGGGCTCCCTCGCTGAGGGATTCCTGGATTTCGTCGGACAACCTCTTTCCTCAGTCCGGTTCCGGGGTTTTCCGATTCCGGCTCCAGCCCAACGGTTCCATTGCCGAGCGCCTTGGAACCTTCGTGGTGGCGGGAAAGATCATCAGCGTCCGTCAGGACGGCATTCCGTTGGTGGTCAACCCGCGGCAGGTGGTCGTCGACGACGAGGGGGAGATCCGCTTCTTCAACGTGACGGCCCTGGAGGGAACCCGCTGGGATGTCGTTT
>JBIKMQ010000020.1:0-11040 GCA_044359215.1 Candidatus Chromulinivoraceae bacterium | reverse complement strand
CCACCAGCGCCTCTTCGAACTTCTCCCGTCGGAACGACTCCTCGGTGTATCCGGCCTGCTCAAGGGTCTTGAAGAAGACCTCGGGGGAGGGCGCATTCTTGATGAGGCCGTCGATGCGGCTCTTCGTCTCGAAGAGCGCCCGGTTGGTGTCGCTCTGGTCGGCGCGGCGCAGCACCAGTTGGACGAAGATCATCGTGTCGAGGGTGCGACCCCTTAGGGCGTTGAGGTCCCGGTCGGTCAGGGTCCGACCGGCGGCGGCGGCTTCAGCCATGGTCCGGGACACCTTGGCGCCCACCGCGCTGGCCGTGATGCGCAGGCCCTCGCCCTCGGCCCAGATGGCCTCGCCGTTCGTGGAAAGCGTCGCAGGGCGGCTCGGGACGGCGGCCGGGTTCGGGGCGATGCCAGTGGGATTGGTCGAGGCGGACGTGCGGCTTGGCGTGGTGAAGGCGTCGAGTGAGTTGGTGAGGACCAGTTTGGGCTTCGGGCGAGCCGGCGGGGCGTCGGTGGGGGCTCCCGTCTGCGCCCAGGCCGTCGGCAGAAGGCCCATCCACAGCCAGATGATGAACAACCTCATGAAGGGGCGATGCTACGGGTCGGGCATCTTGGAGGCAATCGCCCGGAGGGAGGCACTGGGATTCGCCACGCTGGTGCGTGGACACGCAGACACGGAGACACGGAGACGCAGCCACAGGCCCCGGGCGGTCTTCAGCGGCGGAAGCCCAGCCGGTCGAGGCCGGTCTGCACCTCGGAGAACGTTCCGATGGTTGGCCGAGTGGCTTTGCAACCCGCGCGTTTGGAGGTGTTCAGGTGTTCGATGGGGGTGGGGCGGTCGGCAGGTGGGGCTGGTTTCCGATCCGCTCGATGTCGTCCTTCACCGCGCTGGCGGTCTGGTAGCGACGTTCCCGGGATTGCTCAAGGGACTTCAGGACGACCTCGTCGAGGCGGACGTCGACAGCCACCCGTTGGGACGGAAGGGCGAAGCGACCGACTGGCAATTCGCCGGTCAGCATTTCGTAGAAAACCACCCCCAATGCGAAGAGGTCCGCCCGATGATCGATCGTGTCCGGGGAGTCGAACTGCTCCGGAGCCATGTATCGAGGGGAACCCAAGGGGTGATGCGTTCGGGTGAGGTCCGTTTCCGCCGGGGCGTGGGTCAGCTTGGCGATGCCGAAGTCGGCGATTTTCACCCGACCCTTGGAGTCCACCAGAATGTTCTCCGGCTTGATGTCCCGGTGAATGACACCCTGCGCGTGCGCAAATTGGAGGGCATCGCAAATGCCGGGGATGAGCCGGACGGCCTCCTCCGGAGTGAGGCGGCGATCCTTCTGAAGTCGCCTGAGGTTGCCGCCATCGACGTATTCCATGACGAAGTAGTAATACGGCCCGGCCTGTCCGGACTCGTGGATGGCCACGATGTGGGGATGGCTCAGGCTCGCGAGGGCTCGGGCTTCCCGCTGAAAGCGTTGCGCAAACGATGGCTCGGCGGCGACGTGGGGAGGCAACACCTTGAGAGCGACGATCCGGTCCAGGTGGATTTGTCGCGCCTTGTAAACCCAACCCATGCCGCCCTGTCCCAATGGCTCCAGGAGTTCCAGTCCGGGAAAGTGGTGGCCGATCTCCTGGATCGGGGGCAGCTCACTGTGCTTGGGGGCCCGAGGGTCCGGGGCTGCGGTTTCCAAGCCGGCCGCGAGCACGCATCGGGGACAGAGGGCCTGCGGATCGTTGGCGGGCCGCCGCACCTGTCCGCACCGTGGGCAGACCGGTGTTCGGGATTTTGCGTCAGTCTCGGGATTCGGTGGAACCGTCGGTTTGAGCGGGGGCGGGTTCAGGAGTTGGGGCGGGGCCGCCGGAGCCTTTCGAGAGAGAAACCAGGCGAACCAGGCCACGGCCGCCACGATGAGGAGAATCGCTGCGATCGAAACCCCCAGCACCAAGAGGAGCCAGAGGAGTTCGTAGAAAGAGACGAAACCGAGAATCATGGAATGTTCGGGTATGAAGGGGTGGTTCGAAGGGCCTCCTGACAAGGTCCGCCATCCACTGCTGAAGGATTTCGGGCGAAGCGTTACAGCATGAGTTCATCCTCCCAAGGCCGCGAAGAGTTCGCGGAGTTCAGCCTCAACGTCCTCAGCGGTACCCACGGTTCGCGAGATTTCCAGCCGAAGAAGTTCACGGTAACGCAGGCGCAGTCGATGGGCCGCGACCCGTACTGCGCCTTCAGACAGGTCGAGCTGACGCGCCAACTGGGCGGAAGGGGTTTCAGATCCGCCGCCTTCCAGGGTTTCTTTCAGGTGTTCAAACAGCCTGCCCTTGCCTGCAGCGGCGTAGTCTTCTGCGAGTCGTTGGAGCACGCGATCCAGCACGGCAAGAGCCCAGCGGCGGTTGAACTCCGTTTCGGGCGTCACCCATGACTTGGGTTCCAGTTGAAACTGTGTCTCTGCGGATCCGGTGTCGAACGGGACGTGCTGGAACCCTCCGCCGCGCTTGAGGGCCCGCGACTTGTCCCATGCATTGGCGAGAAAGTGGTTCAGGGCGGTGAGGAGAAACGTCCGAAAACGTCCCCGAGTCGGATCGGCCTCCCGCAGCCAGTGCTTTTCCAGCAATCGTTCAAAAAAAGCCTGGGTGAGATCCTGCGCGTCTTCAGGGCCGTGGCCACGGCGTCGGACATGGGCGAAGAGCGGATACCAATAGTCCTGACAGAGCGACGCGAGGGCCTCGGCACCCTCGGAACCGCGTTGATGTCCGGCTTCCAACACCCGCGACCATTGGGTGGTGACAAATGCCTCTTGGTCTCCAGACCTCGATTTCATGGGCTTCAGGGGCGTCGATGGCGGAAGCCCAGCCGGTCGAGGCCGGTCTGCACCTCGGGGCAGGACATGAAGAGCCGCCAGAGCAGGCCGGTGCGGTGGTTCTCGAGCATGACCACGATGGGGCCCTGGTCGATGGCGAGGTACCAGGGCTTGCACCAACGGTGGTGGAGGCTGAAGCCGTCGTAGAATCCGTAGGGACCGAAGATCCAAGAGCCCAGGTCGTCGTGGAAATGCCGTAGGGCCCGCAGGCTCTCCCTCGGGGTGTAGGGCATGGACGACAGGGCGGCCGTGGGCGAGATCACTCCCAGGTCTTCGCCGGGCCGGTGCGCCGCGTAGAACCCGACGGAGTAGCCGGCGGTCAATCCCCAGCACTGGGGGCCGTAGCCGCGGTAGCCGTGGGGGTTGTCGATGCAGTGCTGGAGGTTGATCCGCGTGTGCTGGACGTTGTGCCGCCAGTAGTCGGCATGGGCATCGCGGAGGCCCCGGGGATCCAGCCCGAGGAAGGAGTAATGGGACCAGAAGAGGGGGCCCCCGAGTCGTGCATCGCCCTGGTGGCGCAGTTCGAGGTGGGCCTGGCGACGGGGCCCGCTCTCGGGCTCCGGGCCATGGGCACCATTCCGGATGCGTCCGCCGCGCGCCCATCCTTCATGGTAGGCCGCCGCCGGGATGGGGTGGGTGGGGGACGCCGCCGCCAGCACGTAGGTGATCAGGCATTCGTTGTAGCCCTCGATCGGGAAGTTCATGGCCCAGCCGTGTCGGGGAGACCAATGCCAGTGGAGGACGTTCTGGCCGCCGCGCTGGTACCAGTCCCACTCCACGCCACGCCACAGTCGGTCGATGCGTTCGGCCAAGGCCCGTTCCGCGGGAGTCCCGTCGCGGAAGTATTGCCGCACGCAGAGGAGGCCCTGGACCAGGAAGGACGTCTCGACCAGGTCGCCGCCATCGTCGTTCCGGCTGAACGGTTTCACCCGGCCGGTGGGGCCCTCCAGCCAGTGGGGCCAGGCCCCGTGGAAGCGGTCGGCCCCCTCGAGGAATCCCACGATCCGGGTGAGCCGCTCGGCCCCCTCGGCCCGGGTGATGAACCCGCGCTCGATGCCCACCAGCAACGCCATGACCCCGAAACCGGTGCCGCCCGAGGTGACGATGTGGGCGTCGTGGTCCGGGTAGTCGCCGTCGACGTGGAAGCGTTCGCGGGCCGCGCCTGAGTGCGGTTCCGCGCCCTCCCAGAAATAGAGGAACGTTCGCCGTTGGACTTCGCGGATGAGGGCCGAGTCACCCAGGCGGGGGCGTTCTTGGGCCGTGAGCGCCGAGGGCGCGGGGCGATGGTCCACTTCTCCAGCGATCCCACCGGGAGCGGCCATCACGCCGATGGCCCAGGCCAGGACCCACGCCAGCAATCCCGCGAACGGGGTGCGTCGGGTCGACGGGCCAGGGGGCATGGCGGGGCCGATCTTCAGTGGCCGGCCGGGGCGACCGGTTTCGACCAGCTGTCCTGCGCCTTCTTCAATTGCTTGGCGTTCAGTCCGAAGGCCTTGAGCACCCCGGTGGCCATCATGCGGTTGCCTTCAGGATTCATGTGCACGCCGTCGCTGGTGAGCACGTTGCCCTGGTGGTTGGATTCCTTCTTGGCCTTGGTGATGGCGGCCTGCATGTCGGCATTCAGGTCGGCCAGCCGGCATTTCTTCTTCTTGGCCAGGTCGCGCAGGAAGTCGTTGTAGGCGGCGAGCTTCTGGTTGTTGGAGTTGGGGGCGTCCTCGCCGATCATGGTGGCCGTCAGGATCATGACGTTCACGCCGGCCGCCTGGCACTTCTCCACGATCTCGGTGATGTTCTTTTTGTAGGGCTCCAGCGGGATGCCGTTGGCCCCGTGCCACACGTCGTTGACGCCGCAGCTCAAGGTCATCCAGTCGGGCTTCTTGCTCAGCACATCGCGCTCGAGGCGCTCAAGCATCTGGTTCGACTTGTGGCCGCCGATGCCCGCCGGGATGGAGCCCACTTGGATGCCGTTGGCCTCGAGGCCCCGGATCACCAGGCTCACATAGCCCTGGGGCTCGGCGCCGGCCTGGGTGATCGAGTCTCCCAGGAAGCCGATCTTCTGGCCGTTCTTGAGGGGGATGCTGGCCGCTTCGAGGGGGGCGGTGATCACGGTCATCGAGAGGAGGAGGGTCGACATCAGGGCGGCGACCGTTCCCGGGACGCCGTGGCGGAATGGGATGCTCATGGAAGATAAGAGGGTGCCCCGGGCCATGCCGGGGGTCACGACGGTTTTCTCCGGACATCCACCGTGGACCAGGCTCCGTGTTCGGGGGGCGGTTTCGTTCCGGTCGGAGGCCAAACCCATCACGGAGTTCGGGGGGGCTTCCTGCTGATCGATGGCCTCCACACGCGGTCCACCGCGAGAAACTCCTAAGCTTTTCTGGCCGGCCTGACGATGGGCTGGGGGAGCCTCAAGGAAGAGGACTCGATGGTGGGCGCTCTTTCCTCCAACCGGGAAGGCGTCCGCTCCCAAGACGAAGAGGTCTGACATGAATCCAATTCCCGACGCCCCAGTCATCCATTCCAGGAATCGAATCGCGCGCCGCAGGTCCCCGTGGACCCATTCGACGGCCGGTTGAGACCCTCATCTCCCACGCTTCGCATTCCATGATTGCCGATTCGATGGATTCCCGGGAGATCGCCGGTCGATCCCCCGCCGCAGCCGTCCGGTGGCCCAAGACCCGCCCGAGATCCCGGTGGATCGCCGCGTTCACCCTGGTCGAGTTGCTGGTGGTCATCGCCATCATCGCGATCCTCGCTGGCCTGCTCTTGCCTGGTCTCGCTTCTGCCCGCTCCAAGGCGGTCTCGGTGCAATGCCTGAACCACCTGCGCCAGTGGGGCCTGGGCATCCACCTTTATGCCACGGACCAGCGCGACGCCATTCCCCGGGACGGGACCGATGGTGGCGGTCAATACGGTGTGGACACCGGTGCGGTGGAAGGCCCCGGAAGTCCGCGGGATCCGATGGCCTGGTTCAACGTCCTGCCTCTGTATCTCGGGGGCCGCTCCTATGCCGGTTTTGTGAGCGAGCCCCGGGGGATGGATCCCCGGGAACTTTGGCCGTTTCCAGGCAAGCAGGGCGCCCTTTTCCATTGCACCGGGGCCCGTGCAACGGAGGGGGAATTGTTCATGAAGGGCGGTGGGTACGGAGTGTTCAGCTATGGCATGAACATCGACCTCAAGCTGCAGTCCTCGATTCGCAATGGGGTGCAGGGCAACAGCTATGACTATCCCGAGATGCCCAGGATCAGTGCCATCACACATCCCTCGGCGACGGTTTCGGTCCTGGACCAGGCCTTCAGCCCGAGTCTGGAACGGTTCACCCCGGATCCGACCCGCAACGGGGTGCTCCCGGCATCCCGCAGCGAACGCCTCGCCTTGCGCCACGGCTTGGGTGACCGGGGTGGCGCCAACGTGGTGTTCCTCGACGGCCATGCGCGATTCTTCCGCCGGAGTCACCTGGTCAACCCCGTGCCGGGCCGCGAGGAGCGATTCCTGGACGAGGTGATCTGGAACCCGAACCGCGACCGCTACTGAAGCCCGGGTGACGCACGAAAACGTTCGCCCTCCCCGCAGGCCCATGCCGACGACGGTGCCTGACCGATGGTGCGTCCCCGGAATCCAGCCGCAGCAGAACCTCCAATACGCCTCCGTCCACGATCCGATGTTGCCGGCGACCGGCTCGGCGCTCGGTCAAGAGACGCTGTGCATGGTGGCAAGCCTTGCATCCGATGACTCCGGATCCCCCGTGTCTTCCATGAATCCCATTCCATCAACGATGCAACTCCTCCGGCGGCGGTTCCGCCATCGCCCACCCTCGCAGGTCTGTGCCCTCATCATGGCGGTCTTCGTCCTGCCCGTCGCCCGGGCGATCGACGATGTTCCCATGGGCGCGCTTCGCTGGGTCCAGGGTTTCGACGGGAACCAACCCACCTCGGGATTCCGGGTGGATGGAACGCTTCGCATCGAGGCACCCGACGAGCCTCAGCCGGTCGGCATTCCGCTGGAGTCGGGCCGTATCGAGGTGGGGCCCGAGGGTCGGATCCTGGTCCACTACGGTCCCGGCGGATCCCGTTTCATCCAGGGGGACGTGGTGAACGAGGGGTTGGTGGCCCTCAGGTCCGTGCTTTTGTTCAGCCGGGATGGGGCCGAATGGGTGAACCGGGGCACGATTGAGGCCGCCTCCTACATGGGGCTTGGGGTCATCGGCAAGGGGGCCCGGTTCCGTCAGGTATCCGGGGAGATCCGTGTGGCCGACCCGACCAGTCGCCTTGAATTCTACAACCAGAGCGCGTTCATCTATGAGGGGGGCAGGGTGCTCGCCCGCCCCGTGTTGGTCGGGGCCTCGGCACGCGTCGATGCGACGGCGACCGAAGGGTTGTCGCTCCGGTTTCTCGGGCTCGGATGCCGATTGGAGGGTCGGTACCCCTCGGATTTGTCCACAAGTGTGGCCTCCGACGACACGTTTGGCCCGGCGGATCTTCGTCTCGACCCGTCGGGCGCCATCGGTGGAACCCTGGAGTTGTCGGCGACCCGTGGCGATCCCGGGGTCATCCTGGGGATCCCCGAGACTGGGGCGACCTTGTCGGCCGATGGGCTCCTGAAAATCCTGCCCGGTGCCGGGGTTTGCGAAATCCAAGGTCCTCTGGCGAACGAGGGTCGGCTTCTGGTCGACGGACCGACCCGGTGGAGGTCCGCCGAGGGGCGGCTCCGCCTGGACGGCCGCATCCTGGTGGGAGAGGAGGGATGCCTGTCGCTCACGGTGCCGTCGGTGCAGCTTGCAGGCACCTTGGAGATCGACGGTGGCGCCCTCGAGGTGCCGACAGGATTGACGATTTCCGGGGGGACGCTCGTGGCCGCGGGCGAACTTTCCGGCCGGATCACCAACGCGGCCGTCGCGGTGGTGGATCAGGCCCGACCGGTCCGGATGCGGGGGGATTGGACCCAGACGGCCTCCGGGACGATGCGGGCGGTGGCCCGCTTCGGGCCGGCCGCCACCGGCGTGGCGCTCAATGTGGAGGGCGCTCTGAAGCTCGGCGGTGCCCTGGAGGTGGTCGCCGCCGGCGGGAGCCGCCTTGCCGACGGGACGGAGTTGCGTCTGTTGCAGGCCAATGCGTTGAAAGGGTGGTTCGAGAAGCTGGTGCTGCCTCCGCTCCAGGACGGCCTGCACTGGCAGTGGGTCCCCATGGATCGGGAGGTTCGGCTGAAGGTTCGCAGCTCGCCGACCCCGTTGGTCATCGACTGGTTGCGTCGGGACGGATCCGATGTGCTTCGGGTCAGCGGGCCATTGCTCGGGCGGCAACAGGTGCTCCTCCAGGTGTCTCAGGACCTCAGGCATTGGACTCCCTTCCAACGCATCTTCCCCTTCAACGGATTGGCCATGGTCCCGGTCCCCAAGGAGGCGATGGCCGAGAATTCAGCCATGACGGTCTATCAGGCCGTCCTCGGTCCCCTCGGTCCCCCCGAATGAGATCGGTCGACACGGTGCCGGGTCCGGATGCGCGTTGAACGTGTCTCTTGGGGCTGGTAGGCATGATCCGGTCCGCGCCGGGCGGTCCGCCCATCCATGACGACCTTGGAATCCGAGATCCTGCAGACGTTGATCCATCTGGAGAGCGCCGCCGCATCCGCACTCGCCGGGACTCCTGGTTCGCCGAGGCCGAGCGTGCTGCCCATGGTGCATCGCCTCACCGAGCTGACCCGGGCGCTGCCGCCGGGCACCTCGCCCGACCTGCTGCACTACCTCCACAAGCGCAGCTACGAGAAGGCGCGCCTCTGGCTGCAGGGCCGGGATGCCGAGAACGCCGCCGGCAACTGCGGGCATGTCTGAGCGGCCGATCGATCCAGACCACCGATGAACCCCGCGGACACCATCGCCGCCGTGGCGACCCCGCCGGGATCCGGTGGGCTGGCTGTGCTGCGGCTTTCCGGCCGGGGCGCCCTGGAGGTCGCCGACGCCTGCCTGCGGTCTTCCGGGGGGCGGGTGCCCTCGGCCTTCACCCCGCGAATGGCCGTCCTCGGGGAGATCCATCGGGGCGGTGTCCGCGTGGATGAGTGCGTGATCACGGTGTTCCGGGGGCCGAAGTCGTTCACGGGCGAGGACACCGTCGAGATCGCCTGCCACGGTGGGATCCTCGTGACCCGCCGGGCCCTCGAAGCCGTCCTGGCCGCGGGAGCCCGTCCGGCCGAGCCGGGCGAATTCACCTGCCGCGCCTTCCTGAACGGCCGCATGGACCTCGCGCAGGCCGAGGCGGTCGCCGACCTGATCCATGCCCGCACCGACCGGGCCCTGGCTTCGGCGAGGGCCCAGTTGGCCGGGTCGCTCTCGCGGCGCATCGAAGACCTGCGGGACGGGTTGATGTCCGTGCTCGCGCACCTCGAGGCGCACATCGATTTCCCCGACGAGGACATCGCCCCGGACACCACGGCGGTGCTGGCCACGAAGCTGCGGTCGGCCCTCGACGGCATCGACGCCCTCCTGGCCACGGCCCGACAGGGGCGCCTCCTGAGGCAGGGGGTCCGGACGGCCTTGGTGGGCCGACCGAACGCGGGCAAGTCGTCGCTGCTCAACCGCCTGCTGGGGCTGGATCGCGCCATCGTCTCGCCGGTGGCGGGCACCACCCGCGACACCCTCGAGGAGTCGGTGCAGATCCGTGGCCTCCCGCTGGTGCTGGTGGACACCGCCGGCCTGCGCGAATCCCCGGATCCGGTGGAGCAGGAGGGGGTGCGCCGAAGCCGTCAGGCGGCCGCCGATGCCGAACTGGTCCTGCACGTCTTCGACGCGACCGACCCTTCGCCCCTCGACCCGGGGGCATCCCCTGTGGAGTGGTCCGCCAAGGGGGTGATCGAGGTCGCCAACAAGACGGATCTTCCCGGCGCGATCGTGCCGCCCGGCGCGGTGGCGGTGAGCTGCCGGACCGGCGCAGGCCTCGGCGACCTGGAGCAGGCGATCGAACAGTGCCTGCTTTCCGGCGGCGCCGCTGCCGGCGACGACGGCGTGGCCATCGGCGTCCGCCATCAGCGGGCGCTCGAGCGGGCCCGCGAGGCGGTCGACCGCACCCTCGCGGGCCTGTCGGACCAACTCACTCTCGAACTCGTGGCCTTCGAGCTGCGGGTGGCGCTCAACGCCCTGGGCGAGGTGGTGGGCAAGACCTCCGTCGACGATCTGCTGGACTCCATCTTCCGGCAGTTCTGCCTGGGCAAGTGACGATGCGCCCCGGCGGCCAAGTTCGGTCCGGCCTCCGGCAAGGCGGGGCGAGCCGTCCGGGCCGGTGGGATCGATGCTGGCGGCAACGGATCCCCCGGGAAGTTCGCCGAGGCGGTGGCGAGTGCCCCGACGGGCGGAACCCCGGCCGGCTCCCGAACGGAGACATCTGCCATGCAATCGATCCTGAACCACCCCCTCGTCGTCGACCTCCCCGAGCACAAGGGCACCATCCACGCGCTCAAGCTGGGCAATGCCCATTTCAGGCACCTGCTCGATCAGTACCACGCCATCGACGAGGAGATCGTGCGCATCGAGACCGAGGTCGAGCCGGCCTCGGACGAGCGGACCGAGCAGCTCAAGCGCCGTCGGTTGGTGCTGAAGGACGACCTCCTGGCGATCATCCTCAAGGCCGAGGCGGCCGCGCGCTCCGCCGGAGTCCCGGCCTAGCCGGGGTGCCACCGGCCTGGGTCCCGGACGAGCGACCCGGACCCGGGCCGTGTCGCCATCCTCGCGAGCCGTCGGTCGGAGCCGTGGGCGGGCGCGAAGGTCGGGCCTCCGGCAAACGAGCTCGGACCTTGAACCCGGGCACCGGGATGGAGACCATCCGGACACAGGATTTCCACCGATGTACACACGGCCCGATGCCTCCCCACCGACCGAACCTCCCGGCGCCCGCCCGGAGGTTCTGGCGGCGATTGACGCCGTCATCGAGGCCCATCGCACGCTGCCCGGGGCCCTGCTTCCCATGCTGCACGGCATCCAGGATGCCCTGGGCCATGTGCCGGCCGCCGCGGTGCCCCGGCTCGCCGCAGTGCTGAACCTTTCGCAGGCCGAGGTGCATGGGGTCTTGAGTTTCTACCACGATTTTCGCACCTCGCCGCCGGGCCGCCACGTTCTGCGTTTGTGCCGCGCCGAGGCCTGCCAGGCCATGGGTTGCGAGGCCTTGGAAACCCACCTCCACCAGCGTCATGGACTGGAGTTCCATGGGAC
>JBIKMQ010000473.1:0-3053 GCA_044359215.1 Candidatus Chromulinivoraceae bacterium | reverse complement strand
CCCCGGAGAACCGTTCAGTCTTCCGGGCGAGCTTGCCGAGGTCGAGCGGTTCCTGCGGCAGGCCCCGGAGGTGGATCCCGAGGATGGCCTCGCGTGCGGCCGTGTCCGGTGGCGGCACGAAGAGCACGCGGTCGAAGCGGCCCGGCCGTCGGAGGGCGTTGTCGACCCGCCAGGGTGAGTTGGTGGCCGCCAGCACCAGCAGGTTGTCGTTGGCGGAGGCGATGCCGTCGAGTTCGGTGAGCAGCACGTTGACCAGAGACGCCCCCGAGGCTCCGGCGTCGTGCCGGCTCATCCCGATGGCGTCGATCTCGTCGATGAACACGACGGTCGGGGACCGGCGCCGCGCCGTCTCGAACAGGTCGTGCAGGTGGCGCTCGCTCTCACCGACCCACTTGGACAGCACGTCGGTGACCGCGATCGAGAGGAACGTCGCCCGACACTCGCCCGCCGTCGCCCGGGCGATGTGGGTCTTGCCGCATCCCGGCGGCCCGTACAGGAGGATGCCGCCCCCGGCCCCGCGCCGGAATTTCCGGAACACCTCCGGGTTGCGAAACGGGTGGATGATCTGGAGACGGATCCGCTCGATCACCTCCGTCATGCCGCCGATGTCGGCGAAGGTGAGCGGTGGCAGGAGGGGGCTGGTGGCGTCCCGCATGGCCTGGGCGATCTCCTCGGCGGAGGGGATGTCGGGTTGATCGCCGGGTCGATGAAGGACGGGTGGGGCGGGGGCCTGGGCGTGCGGGGTCGGCGGCGGGGTGGTCTGCGGGGAGGCGACCGGGGTGGCTGCGGGATCGGCCCGCGCAGGGGTGTCTTGCAGCCAGGCCTCCCAGCCGGGATCGGCAAGGCTCTCGTCAAGCAGCGTCGCCGCGCCGTACTTGCGTGATGCCTCCTCGCGACGCCCCTGCCGCCGGAGGATCTGCGCCCACTGGAGGTAGGCGCGGGCGCAGGCCTTGTTCCGCTGAAGCAGCGACCACAGCGTGCGGACCGCCGACTCCGGGTCGTCCTCGGCCTCGACCCTGGCCTGCGCCAGCAGGTCGTCCTCGGATTCCGGCGGCCGGGTCGCCCCGGACAACAGCTCCCGGGCCCGCGTCCAGTCTCCGGTCTCGATCGAGTGCCTCAGCAGGAACCCGCGGGTCTCCCAGTCGGCGGGGTCGGCCCGCAGGGCCTTCTCGAGCAGGCGCCGGGCGGTGCCGTCGATCGTCGGTTCCGGTCGCCGGCCGGCCGACGGATCCAGGTTCGAATCCGGGTTGGGATCAGGGGCCGAGTCAGGGGTGGCGTCGCTCATCGCGGGTTCGAGCTCATGGTCTTCAACAGGCGTTCCCGTCGCCAAGAGCGGAGTCGGCCCTCGAGGCGCCGGGAGACCTCCACCATCCTCAGGGCGAGCACCGTGCCCACGACCAGGCCGACCACCACCAGGCCGACCGGGCCGGGGCCTCCGTCCACGGCATCGTCCGTGAAGATCCGCCGGAGGATTCCGAACCAGAAGCCTCCGAGGCCCGCGGCGAACAGGGTCAGTCGCAGCCACCGGGGCCACCCCCGGTAGCCGAGGAATCCTCCGCGCCGTGCGCCGATTTCGCCAGCCTCGGACCGGTGGTCGCCGGTCACGAGGTACTCATAGTACCTGGCCATCGGCCAGAGGAAGATCAGCCAGAGGATCCAGCCGGCGATGACGAATTTGAAGAGGCACAGCCAGGCCAGGAGGCCGACGGCGGCGGCCGGGAAGCTCCGGTTGTGGCCCTCCTCCCCGTAGGTCTTCCGGACGATCCACCGGAGGACATCGGCCGGGGCGCAGAGGGTGCGGTACACGGGGTCGCGCCGGCGCACCGCCAGCAGCAGGTCTTCGCGGGCGACGCGCATCCGCGGCTCGATGGCCAGAGCCCGGCGGAAGCAGGCCTCGGCCTTCCGGTGATCGCCGGCTTGGAGATGGTCCCTGCCGAGATTGACGTGCGCGAGCGCGTGTTCCGGATCGAGGGCGAGCACCGCCTCGGCCGGCGCGCCCGTCGTCCCGGTCTTTCCGCCGCAGACCGCGTACAGGTTCACGACATCGGGGTTCCCCGGGGCCAGCTCGAGGGCGCGGTTCGCCCACTTCAGGGCGTTCGGAGCGTCGTGCTGCTCGTGGCACATGCGGGCCAGCTCGTACCAGGGGCGGAAGTCGTCGGGTTCGAGGCGGATGGCCTCCACGATCGATTCGTCTGCCTGCCGGTGGTTGCCGAGGTCGAAGTGCGCCGTCGCCAGCAGCCGGTGGGCGGTGCCATGCCAGGGCAGACGTGCCACGACCTGCTCCAGGTGCGGCAGGGCCTCGGCCGGGCGGTCGAGCGACACCAGCGCGTTGCCCGCCGCGAGGTGCGCTGCCGGCTCCTCGGGCTCCTCCGCCAGCCAGTCCAGGGCCGCCTGCAGCACCCGGTCCCACTGCCGGCTCTCCATCAACCGGTCGATCAGCAGGCCACGATCCGGGGGATCGGGTCTCACGGGGGGCCCTCCGTCCCGACCGATGGCTTGTCCCGGGACTCCCGGATTTTCCGGGTCTGGGCCGACCCTGTCGGGCAATGACCACCCGGATTCCCGGTCTCAGGCTTCCGTCCTTGGACATCCCAAGGGGGCAGATCGGGCATCGGCCGGGGTTGTGGCGGGCGGGGAAACAGTGTCAATCGTGAGGACCGACCCCTTGGGGTCAGGCGAGGATGGCCCGGATGGGGGCGCCGTTCTCGACGAGGCGGGAGACGGGGCCGAGGGCGGGGTGCTCCATGCGGGTGTGGTCGAGGCCGAGGAGGTGGAGGATGGTGGCGTTGAGGTCGCTGTAGTAATGCGGGTTCTCGACCGCGCGGTAGCCGACGTCGTCGGTGGCCCCATGCACGATGCCTCCCTGCACGCCGCCGCCGGCGAGCCACGCGGTGTAGCCCTTGGGGTTGTGGTCGCGGCCGGTGGTGTTCTGCGACCAGGGGGTGCGTCCGAACTCGCTGGTCCAAACAACGAGGGTGTCGTCGAGCATCCCCCGCTGGCGGAGGTCGCGCAGGAGGCCGGCGATGGGCTTGTCGGTGGCGCGGCAGAGGGGC
>JBIKMQ010000472.1:0-3056 GCA_044359215.1 Candidatus Chromulinivoraceae bacterium | reverse complement strand
ATGCTCGAGGACACCCTGGTGATCTGGGGCGGTGAATTCGGGCGCACCCCCTACGCCGAGAACCAGGACCGCAAGAAGCTGGGCCGCGACCACCATCACACCGCCTTCTCGATGCTGCTGGCCGGGGGTGGGGTGAAAGGCGGCGTGGTCCATGGCGCATCCGACGAGTTCGGCATGCGGGCGACGGTGGATCCGGTGCATGTGCACGACTTGCACGCCACCCTCCTCCACCTGCTGGGCCTCGACCACGAGCGGTTGACCTACCGGTACGCGGGCCGGGATTTCCGGCTCACCGACGTTCACGGCAAGGTCGTGAAGGCCATCCTCGCCTGACAAGAGGGGTCGGTCCTCACTATTGACACAAAAGGTGCCACACCTGCCTATCTGTATCCAGTGTGACCGACGGACGTCTCTGGGGGCGGCCATGGCCCCCGACTTGTGTCAATAGTGAGGACCGACCCCTTTGGTGGGTTGTTGTCGAGGACGGGGTGGGGATAGGGTGTGGGGATGTTCCTCGTCCGGTGGCTCTTGGTGTGGGTGGGTGTCTGGTGGGTGGGCGTTGCGGCTGCGGGCGACCGGCCCAATGTGGTGATCCTGCTGGCGGATGACCTGGGCGTCGGGGACCTCGGGTGCTTCGGGCGCCGGGAGCACCGGACGCCACACCTCGACCGTCTGGCCGCCGAGGGCGCGCGCTTCACGCAGGCCTATGCGGCGGCGTCGGTGTGCTCGCCATCCCGCGCGGCGCTGCTGACGGGTCGCAGCCCGGCCCGCCTGCGGATCACGACCTTCCTCAATGGCCGCTCCGACCGGGCGTCGCATCGGCTCCTGGGGGCTCCGATCGAGCGGGGACTGCCCCCCGGGGCGACGACGTTGGCCGAGGCGCTCCAGGCCCGGGGCTATCGGACCGCCGCGGTCGGCAAATGGCATCTCGGCGGGGCGGGCAGCCTGCCCACCGACCGGGGCTTCGAGGAACACACCCCCGGCCGCCCGGATCCCGGGCCCGAGTCGCCGCTGGGCGGCAAGGGTGAGTTGGGCCAGGCCGACGCCGCCGTGGACTTCATCCGGCGCAGCAAGGGCCAGCCCTTCCTGCTGTACGTGGGCTTCGACTCGCCGCACATCCCGCTGGCCGCACCGGCCGGGGCCGTCGCCGCCAGGGCCGCCGTCAGCCCGCCGGTGTTCCACCCGGTCTACGCGGCGATGGTCGAGTCGATCGATGCCGCCTGCGGCCGGATCCTGAAGGCCCTCGACGAGGCCGGGGTCGCCGGCGACACGCTGGTGGTTTTCGCCTCCGACAACGGGGGCCTGCACGTCCCCGAGCTGGCCGAGTCGCCGCCCACGCACAACACGCCCTTCCGCGCCGGCAAGGGACATCTCTACGAGGGGGGGATCCGCACCCCGCTCCTCGTCCGCTACCCGGGCCGGATCGCGGCGGGCCGCACCATCGCGGAGCCGGTGGTGCTGGGCGACCTCATGCCGACGGTGTGCGCGCTGGCCGGGGCCGCGGGACCGGCGGTCGCCGACTACCAGGCCCTCTCGCCGCTGCTCTTCGAGGGCAAGGCCCTGGCCGCCCGCCCGCTCTTCTGGCACCAGCCGCATTACATGAACCAGGGCGGACGACCGGCCGGGGCGGTGCGCGAGGGCGACTGGAAGCTCCTGGAGCACTACGAGGACGGGCGCCTGGAACTCTTCCGCCTGTCCGACGACCCGGGTGAGACGCGCGACCTCGCCGCCGCCGAGCCCGACCGCGTGGCCGCGCTGCGGGGGCGCCTCGAGGCCTGGCGTCGGTCGGTGGGTGCCGAGCCGCTGCGGCCCAACCCGGACTTCGACCGGGCCGCCTGGGACCGCTGCCATGCGGTGCTCGATGTCAGCCGCCTGGCTCCGCTCCCGACCTCCGAGGCCATGCGGCCGCTCCTGGCGGACTGGCGGCGGGCCATGGACGACCCGTCGCGCGCGGGCGTCCACAGCCTGGTCTTCCTCGAGGCCCGCGACGCGAAGGTCTCCGGCGAGAAGCTCCTGTACGAGACGCCGCCCCACAAGGACACCCTCGGCTACTGGGTCAATCCCGCCGACACGGCCTCCTGGACCTTCACCGCGCCGAGGGCCGGGCGCCATCGGGTCACCGTCCTGCAGGGCTGCGGCCGCGGCCAGGGCGGATCGGTGGTGGCCCTCGAATGCGGGGACTCGCGCCTGGAGTTCACGGTCGAGGAGACCGGGCATTTCCAGCGCTTCGTGCCCCGCGAGGTGGGCCAGCTCACGCTGGCTGCCGGCACGAACACGCTGCGGGTGATCCCGGTCCGGAAGGCCCACGCCGCAGTGATGGACTTGCGCCGCGTCATGCTCGAGCGGATGGACTGACGGGACGGACGAGGGCCCTGGATCCATGACCTCCGCCGGCGACCGCGACCCGTGAACCCGAACCCGCCACGCCTCCGGTATCTGGAGGTCCTGACGTTGGGCTACCTGGGGTGCCTGGCCCTGGTGCTGCTCTGGAGGCGCGGGACCGCCGGCCCGGGGTGGTGGGCCTGGCTCGCGATCGACGGGGCGATCGCCGCGGCCATCCTCCAGGGGGCCCGGGCGGCCGGTCCACGGTTGACCGGTCCCAGCCCGGGTGGCTTCTGGGGATGGGTCGCCGACCTGTACCCGCTGCCGCTGTTCATCCTCCTGTATCGCCAGAGCGAGGCCCTCAACCGGTCCTTTTTCGCCGAGCCTCTCGACCCGATCTTCTTCGCCATCGAGGCGCAGGTGTTCGGGTTCCAGCCAAGCCTGTCCTTTGCCGAGCGCTTCCCCGCCACCGCGCTGGCGGAGGTGCTGTATGCGGCGTACTTCGCGTTCTATCCCTTGATTCTCGGGTTCGGTGCGTGGGTGATCGCCCGCGACCGGGAGGATGGCCGGCGCTTCCTGGGCACCTTGGCCACGGTCTTCTACGCCTGCTACGGGTGCTTCCTGGTGTTCCCGGTGGTGGGCCCGCGCATCCTCGACCTCGGGGGCCTGTCCCCGCCGGTCTTGGCCGGGTTGGGCCTGACCGCGGTGACGCCAATGCCCGCGACCTCTCAGGC
>JBIKMQ010000471.1:0-3060 GCA_044359215.1 Candidatus Chromulinivoraceae bacterium | reverse complement strand
ATGGCGACATGGTCACCATGACGCTGCTGCAGGGCGTGCTGAACACCTTCGTGGTGTTCTTCTCCCGGGTGATCGGCCTGCTGGTCGACTCCTTCCTGCAGGGCAACCGTCGCGACGAGGAGGGCCGATCGTCCGGGACCGGCATCGGCTTCTTCATCGGCTCGCTGGTGGCGCAGATCCTCCTGGGCCTCGTGGCGACCCTCATCGTCATGGCCTACAGCCGGCGGCGCGAATTCGCGGCCGATGCGATGGCCGCCCGCATCGAGGGTCGCGACGCGATGGTCGGGGCGCTGCAGCGGCTGAAGATGATCCACGAGGGCGGCGGGGTGCTCGACGACCGCTCGGCGGCCCTGGCGGCCTTCAAGATCAGCCACAACTACGGCAACTGGTTCGCCTCGCACCCGCCGTTGGACGACCGCATCCGGGCATTGCAGGGAGCCGCCTGAGGAGCCCGGGCCGGTCGGCGCGTCCTGTCCCGGCCGGCCTAGCGGGGATCTTCCGCCAGCCATCGGGTCACATACGGATCGATCCGCGAGAGCACCAGGAAGCTCCAGCGTTCGCGGATGCGCTCCCACCAGGATCGTGACCTCGCCCAGGTGGCCGGGTCCACCGGCCGCGCCAGCGCCTCCGCGGCCTCGAACCATTCGGCGGTCTCGGCCGCGGCCTGGGGGTGCCGGATGCGCACCATCAGCTCGTGGTTGATGTGCAGGCTGCGGGTGTCGAGATTGGAGGACCCCACGAAGACCGAGTCGTCGACGCGGTACAGCTTGGCGTGGAGAACCTGCGGGCCGTACTCGCGGATCTCGACCCCCGAGCGCAGCAGTCGGCCATAGAGGAAGCGGCCCGCCCGCTGCGAGATGGCCACGTCGGACTTGCCAGGCACGAGGATGCGCACCCGACCACCCCGGGCCGCGACCCGGCGGAGCGCCGCGCGCAGGGCAAGCCCGGGCAGGAAGTAGGCCACGGCGATCCTCACGTCGGCGGCCCCTTCCAGGCACTCGAGGAACTCGGCCAGGAAGGCGTTGCGGCCACGACCCGGACCACTCGGCAGCACCCGCAGGCCGTCCATCGGGGCGGGCTCGACCGGGCCGGCGGACGCCTCCTCCCGGCGACGGAGCCGCACGAAGCGGGGCGGACGCAACCCGGCACGCTCCCAGAGGGGCTCGAAGGTGTCCGCAAGCGTGTCGACCACCGGACCGGTGAGCCGGACCCCGATGTCCCGCCATCCGGAACGGATGCCGTCGCCGAGGTACTCGGGGGCGACGTTGAAGCCACCGGTGAAGGCCGTGTGCCGGTCTACGATGAGCAGCTTGCGGTGGCTGCGCACCGGGAGGCGGCGCAGGGTCAGTGGGTTGAACACGCGGACCTCCCCGCCCGCGGCGCGCAGCGGGTCGAAGAACCCGTCATCGAGCGACGAGGAACCCAGCCCGTCGACCAGGACCCGGACGGACACCCCGCGGCGGGCGGCTTGGACCAGGGCGGCGAGCACCGAATACCCCGGCTCGCCGACCGCGAAGATGTAGGTCTCCAGGCAGACCGCATCCCGGGCTCCCCCGATCGCCGCCAGCAGCGTCGAGAAGGCCTCGTCACCCGTCCTGAGCCACTGGAAGGAAGTGCCCGCCATCTTCGTCGCCGTCTGCATACGTCGCCCGGGGCCGGGGTTCCAACCGAAACCCGATCCGATTTGGGCACCGATCCCCCGGGCCGCGGCGCCGGGCACGCCCCAAAATCAGGCTCGCGCCCCGGGGAGGCTCTGGTATTGCCTCTGCCATGAGATCGGGATGGATGCGTTGGACGGCGTGGACGGTGGCGACCCTCGGCGGCGCGATGCTGCTGGCCCAGACCACCTCCCCGAACCCGCCGACTGGCATCGACACGGCCGCGTTCCAGCGGGCGTTGCCGGTCCCTCCGTTGAATTACCCGCAGGCGTTGTCCTGGGATGCCCAGAGCCGGGAGCTCCAGGCCAAGGACGGCCAGCAGGCCGTCGACTTCCGCTTCGCCCTGACCAACGTCTGGACCAATGCCGTCACCATCACCGGCACCCGGACCAGCTGTGGCTGCACCGTCGCCAAGCTGCCCCAGACCCCCTGGGTCATCGCGCCGGGCCAGCGGGGGGAGATCTCGGGCACCATGAACCTGGCCGGCAAGTCCGGCACCGTCGTGAAGACCGTCACCGTGCTGAGCGACGTGGGGTCGGTCCTGCTCAACGTCAAGGTGCAGATCGCACCGCCGGAACCCGGCCGGCTGCGCGACGCCGACCGTCAGCGCAACCTCGCGGTGGCGGCGGCCGACCGCCAGGCGGTCTTCCGCGGCGAATGCGCCTCGTGCCATGTGGCCCCCACGGTGGGCAAGAAGGGCGCCGAACTCTACGCCACGGCCTGCGGGATCTGCCACGACGCCGAGCACAAGGCCACGATGGTGCCCGACCTGCGCGCCCTGAAGCATCCGACGGACCGGGCCTACTGGGCCCATTGGGTCCGCAACGGCAAACCGGGCAGCCTGATGCCCGCCTTCGACCTGAAGCAGGGGGGCATCCTGGACGAGGCCCAGATGGCCTCGCTGGCCGACCACCTGGCCAGCCCGGCCTTCAAGGTCACGGCCCGGACCGCTCCGCCGACACCCCCGGCACCCCCGGCACCCCCGGCACCCCCGGCACCCCCGGCCACCCCGGCAAGCCCGTGAGCCCGGTCGGTCGATTCATCACGCTGGAAGGCGGTGAGGCCGCCGGCAAGTCCACGCAGATCGCCCGGCTGGCGGGCCGGTTGCGGAGCCTGGGTTTCGAGGTGCTCGAACTCCGGGAACCCGGCGGGACGCCGCTCGGCGAGAAGATCCGCCACCTGCTCAAGCATGATCCCGACGGTCGCGGCATGGCCCCGGAGACCGAACTGCTGCTCATGAACGCCAGCCGCGCCGAGTTGGTCCGGCGGCGGATCCTGCCGGCGCTGCGATCGGGCCAGGTGGTCCTCTGCGACCGGTTCTACGATTCCACGATCGCGTACCAGGGCCACGGGCGCAGGCTCTGCCTGGCCGCCGTGCAGTCGGTGATCCACCTCGCGGTGG
>JBIKMQ010000470.1:0-3062 GCA_044359215.1 Candidatus Chromulinivoraceae bacterium | reverse complement strand
TCGCGCACGCCGTCGCCGTCCAGGTCTGGATCGGCGACGAGGGGTGCCGGATCGCGCCCGTCGCGGATGGTGTCGTCGTCGGTGTCGGGATCCAGCGGATCGGTGCCCGCGGTGATCTCGGCCCCGTCGGCCAACCCATCGCCATCGGTGTCGGCACGGTGGGGCTCGGTGCGGGTCACGGTGAACTCCCGCAGGTTGGAAATGCCGTCCCCGTCCAGGTCTCCGGCGGCATCATCGACCTGCGGATCCAGGCCGCGGGCCGCCTCGAACGCGTCGGGCATGCCGTCCCGGTCGGTGTCCGCCAGCGGATCGACCACGGTCTCCACCAGGAAGAGCTCCTCGCCGGACTCGGCCCCGGCATCCGAATAGGTCAACGAGAACGAGTCGGGCA
This sequence comes from Candidatus Chromulinivoraceae bacterium, assembly GCA_044359215.1. Taxonomy (GTDB): domain Bacteria; phylum Verrucomicrobiota; class Verrucomicrobiia; order Limisphaerales; family UBA9464; genus SXXZ01. Next base: position 2,671 of record JBIKMQ010000470.1, on the reverse strand, counting down.
GCCCGGTGCCGCGTTGCGGCCGGTAGCGCAGGCGCTGGCCGGGTTCCAGGAACCCGTTGGTCGTCACGGGCGTGCGGTTCCCGTCGTCCAGCAGCAGGCTGCCCAAGGACGGCAGTTGCGCGACGCGGATGCGGATCGGGTCGCCATCGGCATCGGTGACCTCGAAGGGCACCGGCAGGTCCGGCACATCGTTGGTGAGACGGAAGGGCCGCAGGCGCGAGATGCCCCGGACCGAGGACGGCCTCCGGGCGGCGCCAAGGGCCCCCGGGTCGCCATGGCGGCCCTTGCCCGAGAGATCCACCACGCCCCGGGCGAGATCCTCGTAAGCCGCCAGCGCCCGTGTCGGCACCAGCAGCAGGTACCCGAGGTCCAGGTTGGCACCGGGCAGCAGGGTGAAGCGCAGCGTGTTGGTGCCGGAAAGAGCCACCTCCACCGGCTGTCGCGAGGCGTCAAGCAGCGGAACCGAAGCGAAGGTGTCCCAACCCCCGGTCGCTGGAGAGTCGAACGTGCCCAACGCCTCGAGGGTCTGGGTGGCGGTGCCACGGCCCGAGGTCACGCGGTCGAGGCTCGCCCGGATGGGATTGCCGCCCGACGAGACGCGTGCGAACACCCGATAGCGGTCCGGCGGCAGGATACGGGTGTAGTTGATCCAGTCACCCGGATCCCACCAGCCGACCTTGAAGTCCTGGGTCACGGTCCACGTGGGCCTGGCCGTGTCTCCCACGGCCACCATCGGCACCCCGTCGCCAGGGCGATACTGCGGGGACGGATTGCCCGCCGGGTTGTGGAAGTCGACGCCCGCCACGCCGACCAGCCCGGCGTAGGCGCCGTTCGTGTAGGGCATGGCGTTGGCCGAGATCACGAACCGGCCGCCGCCGAAGTCGAAGTCCTCGGCCTCGATGACGAAGGCGCCCTTGGCCTCTGGCGGATCGAACGACCACCAGGCCTGCAGGGGCGCCGGGCCTGACGCCGGGGTCAGCACGTCGGCAGGCGCGGTCCGTGCCGAGGCGGCGATCTCGGCCTCGGATCGGGCCACCCCCCACACGAGGGTATCCTCCAGGGCACCGGCAAAATTCCGCCCGGCGCAGCAGGCCTCCGAGCCCATGCGGAAGGTGCTGGCCGACGGCGTGTAGGCCCCCACCAGGCGCGTGGCCAGAGGGCGCCCGTCGACATAGGCCGTGAGCCGGTCCCCGTCGTAGGTGGCCGCGACATGGTACCACCGTCCCGGCACCGCCCGAACCCGGGTGTTGGCCACCGACCCGGCGGCGGCCACCGCGGCGAAATCGCCGTCGACGAGGGCCAGCCCCCACTCGCGCGATTCGTTGAAGACCCCAAGGAAGCCGCGCCGCCCCGCCTGCAGGGCCCCGACACGCACCCGGGTCTCGAGGGTCCACCGGTCCGACACCGGCCACACGCCGAACTCCACGAAGTCGTCCACCCCGTCGAACTGCAACGCCTGACCAGGCCGCGCCCCGGCGATCGCCGGCGGCCGGTTGGGGATCACGTTGTCCGGGTCGACCAGGTCGGTGAGTCCGTCGCCATCGGTGTCCGGGTTGCGCGGATCGGTGCCCCGGGTTGTCTCGTCGGCATTGGCCAGGCCGTCGCCGTCCACGTCGGGATCGTCGGCATCGGCGATCCCGTCGCGGTCGAGGTCGGGATCGACCATCACCGACACCTCGATGGAGGTCGCAAGGCCCACCCCATCCCGGGCGGTCACGGTGAAGCGGTTGGTCCCGGGCACGTCGCCCCGCAGCACGACCAGTGCATCCACCGAGGGCACGGCCGGCGCGAACTCCAGCACGGCCGAACCGCCCGCCACGAAGCGGAACACGGCCAGGCCCGGGCCCGAGGCGGTAGCCAGGGTGAGCCGTTCCAGGTCGCCATCCGCGTCGGTGACACGGATCGTGTTGGTCCGGACCAACCCCTCCACGAGGCGGATCACGCCCGGATCCACCACCACCGGGGCGGTGTTGGCCACCGTCGGCCGGGGATCCCGATCGTCGCGCAGGCCGTCGCCGTCGGTGTCGGCCTTGGCCGGATCCGTGCCGGCGATGGCCTCCGCCCCGTCGGTCAACCCGTCGCCATCCGAATCGGCGCGCCCCGGGTCGGTGCCGGCCGCGCGCTCGCCGCCGTTGGACAGTCCGTCGCCGTCGAAATCCCCAGAGTCGGCGTCGGCGACGAAGGGATCCATCGACCGGTCCACCTCGAAGCCGTTGGCCCAGCCGTCGCCGTCGTCATCCCCGGTCCGGGAACGGACATCCAGAGCCACGGGAGCCGGGGAGTAGTCGGCCCGACCCGTGCGCAACGCCCGGAGGCGCACCTCCGCCCGGGTCGCATCCACCGCAATCGGCAGCGCGACCCCGAACCCTCCGCCCACCGGAGTCGCTGCGACGAATGCGCCATCGTTCAGGGCGAACTGGAATGCCGAGGCCTCGACACCGGGCTCGGCCACCACCCGGGCGGTGATGGTCTGGCCCGGCACCACCCGGGTCCCCGGAGCAGGCACGAGCTCGGTGAACGCCGCCGTCGTCAGAGCAACGGCCAGTCCGTCCGTTGGCAGGGCATCGCCCGAGATCCCCAGTAGCCGATTGCCGGCGGCGTCCTGGAGCGTCGGGCGCAGCGTCAGCACATGGCGTCGCCCCGGAGCCAACGGCACCTCCGGTCGCAATCG
>JBIKMQ010000469.1:0-3068 GCA_044359215.1 Candidatus Chromulinivoraceae bacterium | reverse complement strand
GCCGGAGGGACTCGCCGAATCGCTCACCCCGAGGGAACTGCGCGACCTCGTGGAGTACCTGGCCACCTTGCGCTGAACCGGCAACGGACCGACGCCCATTCGGCGGTGGCTGACCGCCGGGATTGGCAGAAGGCTGGGGCCACGACCAGCCCCGGATCACCAACCCCACCGCCCCCGATGCGTCACTTGCCCTCGTACTTGCGCAGCGACGCCTCGAGCTCGGCCTTCGCGGCCGCGGGAGCCAGTTCGATGGCCTTCTTCTGCTGGGCGACCGCCTCGGCCTTCTTGCCGTTGTCGAAGAGCGCGCGGGCGTAGGTGTCGAGGATCGCCGCCTCCTTGCCGCCCGACGCCTCCACGGCCGCCTCGGCGACCTTGAGCGCGAAGGCCGTGTCGCGGGTCTTGAGCACCGGGGCCGTCAGCACGTTCCAGGCGATCGCGTTGAGGATCTGGGGATCCTTCTCGGCCATCGTCACGAGCGCCTCGCCCAGGGGGGCGAGATCCTTGGCGTCCGGCTTCGAGGCCGCCTCCATGTACTTGCCGAAGGCCTTGTTCAGGTCCTGCATGCGTGCTTCGCGGGCCGCCCGGCCATCGAATTCCTTCTGGGCGGCGGCCAAGTCGTATTTGGCTGCGACGATCTGCTCCAGCGCCTGGTCGAGGCCGCCCATCGGGTGTCCCACCCAGGCGATGCGGCCCTGCTGGTCGACCACGAAGGCCGTCGGGATGCCGTTCTGGCGAAAGGCCTGCATGTAGTCCCGGGACGTCTTGCGGTCATCGTCCAGGGCCACGGCGTAGTCCATCTTGGCCCCCATCTTGTCGACGAACGGCCGGACCTCGTCCTCGGTCTCGTCGGAGATGCCGACAAAGGTCACCCCCTGGTCCTTGAAGCGCTTCTGCAGCTCGGTCAGGTGCGGGATCGAGGTCCGGCACGGGCCGCACCAGGTGGCCCAGAACTCCACCACATACACCTGCTTGCCCTTCCCGGCCGACAGGTCGACGGGCGTTCCTTTGACCGTCTTGGCCAGGCTCAGCGGCTTGGCCGGATCGCCCAGCCTGGCCGCCTGGGCGTTGAGGATGGCGGGTCCCAGGAGGAAACCCAGGGAGAGGCCGCAAGCCATGGAGAGTGCCACGAAGGAGAAGCGGGAACGAAGCGTCATGGGGAGGAAAGGTCGTCTCTGGACCCGGCGGCAAGATCCGGGATGGCAGGTCCTTGGCAAGCCCTCAATCGTCCGCAGGATCCCACCCCTGCCTCGGGCCAGCCCCCCCCCATCGGACCGGGAATGCCCCCCGAAGGGGCCTCGGAGCCGGAAACTCAGGAGGGGTCCACCCGCCGCAGCAGGCGCAGGCTGTTGAGGACCACCAGCACGGTGCTGCCCTCGTGGGCCGCGACGCCGACCGACAGCGGAAGGTTCGTGGCCGCCAGCGCGAGGATCGCCATGACCAGGATGGTCCCCAGCGAGAGGACGATGTTCTGCCGGATGATCCTCCGGGCACGCAGGCTGAGGTCGCGGGCGGTGAGGAAGCCCTCGAGACGGTCGTTGGCCAGCACCACCTCGGCCTGCTCGATGGCCGCGTCGGAACCCCGCGCGCCCATGGCGATGCCCACGTCGGCGGCCACGAGGCAGGGGGCGTCGTTGACCCCGTCGCCGATCATCGCCACCACCCCACCCCGCTGCTGGAACTCCCGGATGGCGGCCACCTTGTCCTCGGGCTTCAGGCCCGCCCGCACCTCGTCGACACCGGTGGCGGCGGCCATCTCGCGCGCCGGCGCGACCCGGTCGCCGGTGAGCATGACGGTGCGCAGCCCGGCCTCGCGCAACCGCCCCACCACGGCCTTGGACTGGGGACGGAGGGCGTCCTTGAGCACCCATCGGGCGAGCAGACCGCGGCCGGCGATCCAGGTCTCGGAGGCCTTCTCCACGGGCTCGGGCAGCGAGGCCGGGGCGCCTCCCTCCCGTTGGGCGAGGAACTCCCGGTTGCCCAGCAGCATCACCCGCCCGCGCCAGCGGCCGGAGAGTCCCTTGCCGGCAACGGTCTCGGTCGCCTCGACCGCCTCGGGCGGCAGGCCCTGCACCTCGGCCCAGCGGGCGATGGACCGGGACACCGGGTGGTTGGACACCCGCGCCAGCGCCACGGTGGCGGCCACGACGTCGGCCTCCGGGCCTTCGAACACCTCCACCCGGTCCACCGCGAGGCGTCCCTCGGTCAGCGTTCCCGTCTTGTCGAAGCACACCACGCCGACCCCGGCCAGGTTCTCGATGGCGGCCCCGCCCCGGAACAGCACGCCCCGACGGGCACCGGAGGCGATCGCCGAGAGGATGGCCGACGGCACCGACAGGACCAGGGCGCAGGGCGACAGCACCACCAGGAGGGTCATGGCCCGGTAGAAGGCGCTGGCCTGGTCGCCCGTGGCAAAGAATGGCGGCCGTCCGGCCCCCTGCCACTGGTGGATGAAGGTGCCGACGCAGGCCAACAGGACGAACCCGGTGTAGGCCGTGCCGAAGCGGTCGGTGAACCGCTGCGACGGAGCCTTGAGGTGCCGGGCCTCGAGGATGAGGTTCAGGATGCGGTGCAGCGCGCTGTCGCCGACCGGCCGAAGCACCCGCCCCTCCAGCACGCCCCAGAGGTTCAGGGTGCCGCCCATCACCGCGTCGCCGGGAACCTTGGGAATGGGCTCCGACTCGCCGGTCAACGACGACTCGTCGCAGGCGCTCTGGCCGCGCAGGACGCTCAGGTCCACCGGGGAGAGTTCGCCCGCGGTGACCCGCAGGACGTCGCCCGGCTTCAGGCTTTCGACCGGCACCACGCGTTCGGCATCGCCCTCGAGCAACCGGGCCGTCTTCGGGGCACGCCGCATCAGCGCGTCGATCTCACGCCGGGTGCGACCGGCCGCGAAACTCTCCATCGCCGAGGAGGCGGAGAAGAGGAAGAGCAGCAGTGCCGCCTCGCCGAGCGCGCCGACGGCGACCGATCCGGGCACCACCAGCAGCATCAGGAAATGCGTGTCGAAGCGCAGGATGCGCAGGTCGGTCCACACCTCGCGGGCGAGGTCCCATCCGCCGGCGAGGAAG
>JBIKMQ010000019.1:0-11143 GCA_044359215.1 Candidatus Chromulinivoraceae bacterium | reverse complement strand
CCGGAAGCTCAGCTTCAAGGAGCAACGTGAACTGGAGGGCATGGAGGCGGCCATCCAGGCCGCCGAGGCCGACGTGGCCGGGCGCGAGGAGCGCTTCACCGACCTCGAGTTCGTGCGCCTGAACGGGTCCCGGATGGCCGATCTCCTCGCCGAATTGGAGTCGGCCAAGGCGCGCGTCGCCGGGCTCTACGCCCGGTGGGAGGAGCTCGAGGCGGTCCGCGCCGCCTCGGCGCCCCCGGCATCCTGAGCCTTCCCCAAGCGCCGCCGACCCGGCACCTTCGGCCCACACCGAGCGACCCCATGGCCACGAACCCGACACCCGCCTCGCACCTCCGGGGCCTCGACTACTCGGTGGTCCAGCAGTGCATGCATTGCGGGCTTTGCCTGCCGACCTGCCCGACCTACGACGCCACGAAGCTCGAGCGGCATTCGCCGCGGGGACGCATCGCCCTCATGCGGGCCATCGCCGACGGCCGGATGGAGCCCACCCGCACCTTCGCCGACGAGATGTACTACTGCCTCGGCTGCCTGGCGTGCATGACGGCCTGCCCGGCCGGCGTCGACTATGCCGAGCTCTTCGAGAAGGCGCGCGCCGAGGCCGAGGCGTCGCGCGTGCTGGCATCGCCCGGCCGGTCGCTCATCCGGGGGCTCACGCTGCGCGGGCTCTTCATGGACCTCGAGCGGCTGAAGCTGCTCGGCCGGCTGATGCGGCTCTGGCAGGGGCTGGGCCTGCAGGCGTTCTTCCGGGGGCTCGGCCTGACGCGCCTGCTGCCACGGCGCCTGCGGGAACTCGAGGCCATGACCCCCCCGGTGAACGGGCGCTTCACCGAGGACCTGGTCGCCCCGGTGACCCCCGCCCGCGGCGTCCGGCGCTTCCGGGTGGCGCTCCTGGCCGGCTGCGCCCAGGACCTGATCTTCAGCGACGTCAACCGCGACACGGCCGAGGTGCTTGCGCACAACGGCTGCGAGGTGGTCACGCCGCCCGACCAGCACTGCTGCGGCTCGCTCCACGCGCACAACGGCGAATGGGAGCTGGCCCAGCGGCTGGCGCGCCGGAACATCGACCAGTTCCCGCCGGAATCCTTCGACGCCATCATCAGCAATGCGGGCGGCTGCGGCTCGCACCTCAAGCACTACGCCCGATTGCTGGCCGACGACACGCGCTATGTCGAACGGGCCCGCCTCTGGGATGCGAAGGTGAAGGACATCCACGAGTGGCTCGCCCGCACCGGCATCGAGGCGCCGCCGGTGGCCCCGGGCTCGACCGCACCGGAGCAGGTGGTCACCTACCACGAATCCTGCCACCTCTGCCACGGGCAGAAGGTCTCGGCCCAGCCAAGGGCCTTGCTGCGCGCCATCCCGGGACTGCGGCTGGTGGAACTGCCCGAGGCCTCCTGGTGCTGCGGCAGCGCCGGCATCTACAACCTCACGCAGCCGGAGATGGCCGACCAGCTCCTGCAGCGCAAGGTCGACCACATCGCCTCCACGCGCGCCCGCATCGTGGCGACGGGCAACCCCGGCTGCCTGCTCCAGCTCGTCAACGGCTGCCGGGGGCGCGGCCTGGAGATCCGCGTGGCCCATCCCGTCACCCTGCTGGCCGAGGCCTATCGCCGCTGAGGCCCCCCAGTCCACGGGAACGGGCGGAGCGCCTGCGCCGGCCAGTTTCACGTTGCCGGGCCCGGGGTGGGTGCGTTTGATTCGTTCCGTACTCAGGCACGGCTTCCGACAACGTCCTGCCGTGCCCTCCAGCCTTTCCCAACCATGAGCCGAAAACTCAACATCGCCATCGTCGGGCTCGGATTCGGTTCCGAGTTCATCCCCATCTACCAGCGCCATCCGCACGCCGAGATGTACGCCATCTGCCAGCGCTCCCAGGACAAGCTGGACGCCGTCGGCGACGCCTTCGGGGTGGCCAAGCGCTACACCTCCTTCGAGGACCTCATCCGCGACCCGTCGGTCGACGCGGTGCACATCAACTCGCCCATCCACCTGCACGCGCCCCAGGCCATCGCCGCCCTGCGCGCGGGCAAGCACGTGGCCTGCACGGTGCCGGCGTGCACCACGGTCGAGGAGGCCCGCGAGATCGTGAAGGCCGCCCGCGAGAGCGGGAAGAAGTACATGATGATGGAGACGGTGGTCTGGAGCCGCGAATACCTGTATGTGCGCGAACTGCGCGACACCGGCCGCCTGGGCCGCATCCAGTTCGTGCGCGGCAGCCATCTCCAGAACATGGAAGGATGGCCGGGCTACTGGGAGGGTCTGCCGCCCATGCACTACGCCACGCATTGCGTGAGCCCCTGCCTGGGCATCGTCAACGGCGAGGCCGAGTCCGTCTCCTGCCTGGGCTCCGGCCGCATCGCCGAGTCGCGCATCGCCAAGTACGGCTCGCCGTTCTCCTTCGAGACGGCCCAGTTCAAGGTCCGCAGCCAGGATGTGGCCGGCGAGGTCACGCGCTACCTCTTCGACGCCGCGCGCCAGTACCAGGAGAGCTTCGACTGCTACGGCTCCAAGACCTCCTTCGAGTGGCAGCTCACCGAGCACGACGACCCGGTGCTGCACGTCGGCGGCGAGGCGGTCGAGAAGGTGAAGATCCCCGACTACGCGCACCTGCTGCCCGAGGCCATCCGTCCGTTCACGACCAAGGGCGTGTACGACATGAGCGAGAACGTGCACCTGAGCTTCGTCCAGGGCAGCGGCCACGGCGGCAGCCACCCGCACCTCGCGCACGAGTTCGTGATGAGCGTGATCGAGGACCGCCCGAGCTTCCCCGACCTGCACCAGTCGGTGAACTGGACCCTCGTCGGCATCCTCGCCCACGAGAGCGCGATGCGCGGCGGCGAGAAGCTGCACCTTCCGAACTTCCGCGGCCTCTGATCCGGGCGGCGCTGCCGGCCACCGGTCCCAGCCAGCGGGGACCGGGGCACCGGGAGATTCCGCCTTCGGACACAAATCCAAAATCGCCAACCGCCCGGACCGGGGTAACCTTCGCGGGCTTGGAACCTGCAACCCCCAGCGCCCTGCGGGACTGGCTCGACTCGCCCGCCGCCGTCCGGCTCCGCGAGGCCGGCTCCGTGGGCGGGTCCCTGGGCCTGCACGACGTGGCCCCGGCCGCGCATGCGTGGCTCGTGGCCGCCCTCCACCGGCTCCATCCGAGCCGGACGGTGGTCGCCGTCGCCGACACGCTCCGCGCGCAGGAGCAGCTCCACGCCGATGCCGCCACCTGGCTCGACGGGCAACGGCCGTTGTTCTTCCCGGCCTGGGACATCCTCCCGCAGGACTCCCGCCTGCCCGCGGCCGACATCATCAGCGAACGGCTCGAGACCCTCATGGCGCTGCAGCGCCCCGTGCCCGGGGAGGCCCTCCCCGTGCCGGGCCAGCCGGCCGGCCGCCTCGTGGTCACCTCGGTGACCGCCCTCCAGCAGCGCACCTTCGCCCCCGACGACCTGCGGTCCCGGACCCGTCGCCTGGCGCGCGGGCAGTCGGTCGATCCGCTCGGGCTCATCGAGTGGCTCGAGGCCCAGGGCTACGAGCCCGAGGCCCAGGTGTCGGCCAAGGGGGAGCTGTCGTGGCGCGGCGGCATCATCGACCTGTGGCCGCTCCACCGACCGTGGCCGGTCCGGCTGGAATTCTTCGGCGACGAACTCGAGTCGCTGCGGGAATTCGACCCGCACCGCCAGACCCGGCTCGAGACCATCGACGCCTGCGAGGTGCCCCCGGCGGGCGAGCTGAGCCTGCTGCGGCCGAGGCCCGGCTCCGAGACGCCGCCGCCCCCGGTTTCCGCCCTCGACGCCCATTGGGGACCCGATGCGCTGGTGGTGCTCTGCGGGCCGGAGGCCCTGGCCCTGCAGGCCGCCCACCACGCCTCCCAGGTCCGAGAGGGCGACCCGCTGCACGAGCCGTGGGAGGCCCTGCAGCTTCGGGCACAGGACTCGGGCGTGGCCTGGATCCGGCTCGAGGACGGGGTGTCCGATCCCGACGACGGACCGGCCGGCCCGAGGTTCGAGTCGCTCGACGCGTTCCGGCCCATCGGCGCGACCCTGCCGGCGGCCCAGGTCGCCGAGGCGCAGCGCCGGGCCTTCTTCCAGCAGATGCAGCGCTGGCTGCGCCAGGGGCACCGCCTTCAGGTCTTCTGCAACAACGCTGGCGAGGTCCAGCGCTTCGGCGAGCTGTGGACCGAGCTGCTGCCCGCGGACCCCGGGACGGCCGCGCGTCCGGAGGTGGTCACCGGCACGCTGTCGCGGGGGTTCCTGTGCGAGGCGGCGCGCACCGTGGTCGTCTCGGACGCCGAGATCTACGGCCGCTACAAGGTGTCGCGTCCGCGGCGGCTCAAGTCGCACCAGGCCGCCTCGGTGCGCAATGCCTTCGAGGTCGACTTCACCGACTTCGAGCCCGGCGACTTCGTGGTGCACCTCGAGCATGGCATCGGGATCTACCGGGGCCTGCAGACCCTGGCACCCCGGGGACCGGGCGGTGGGGGCACCAGCGGCGGCCAGGAGTGCCTGGTGATCGAGTATGCCGCGGGCTCGGCCCACGACGAGGCACCCCGGCTGCACGTGCCGGTCACCGAGGCGCACCTCGTGAGCAAGTATGTGGGCGCGGGCAAGGCGCGGCCGCAGCTCAGCACCATCGGCGGCACCCGCTGGACCAAGGCCAAGGAGCAGGCCCAGCGCTCCGTGCGGGACCTCGCCGCCGACCTCCTGGCGGTCCAGGCGGCCCGGACCACCCAGCCCGGCCACGCCTTCACCACCGACACGCCGTGGCAGCGGGAGTTCGAGGCGAGCTTCGAGTTCGAAGAGACCCCCGACCAGGTCCGCGCCATCGCGGCGGCCAAGGCCGACATGGAGCTGGCCCGCCCGATGGACCGGCTGGTCTGCGGCGACGTCGGCTTCGGCAAGACCGAGGTGGCCATCCGGGCCGCCTTCAAGGCGGTGATGGGCGGCAAGCAGGTGGCGCTGCTCGTGCCCACCACGGTGCTGGCCCAGCAGCACTACCACCACTTCCGCGAGCGCATGGCCGAGTACCCAGTGCGCATCGAACTGATGAGCCGTTTCCGGACGGCCCGCCAGCAGAAGGCGGTGATGGAGGCGGCGGCCGTCGGCGCGGTGGACATCGTCATCGGCACCCACCGCATCGTGTCGGCGGACATGGTCTTCAAGGACCTCGGCCTGGTCGTCGTCGACGAGGAGCAGAAGTTCGGCGTGAAGCACAAGGAGCGCTTCAAGCTGCTGCGGCGCACGGTCGACGTGCTGACCCTGAGCGCCACGCCGATCCCGCGCACGCTCTACCTGGCCCTCACCGGGGCCCGCGACCTGAGCACGCTCGAGACGCCGCCGCAGGACCGCCTGCCGGTGGAGACGGTCGTCGGCAACTACGACGAGCGGGTCGTGCGTGATGCCATCCAGCGCGAGCTCAACCGGGGCGGCCAAGTGTACTTCCTGCACAATCGGGTCTCCACCATCGAGTCGATGGCGCTCAAGCTGAAGGCCCTCGTGCCGGAGGCCCGGGTCGTGGTGGGCCACGGCCAGATGGGCGACGACGAGCTCGAGGCGGTGATGACCCGTTTCGTCGACGGCGAGGCCGACGTGCTGGTGAGCACCACCATCATCGAGAGCGGCTTGGACATCCCCAACGCCAACACGATGATCATCGACCGGGCCGACCGCTTCGGCCTGAGCGAGCTGTACCAGCTGCGGGGCCGGGTGGGCCGCTACAAGCACCAGGCCTACTGCTACCTCATGCTGCCGCGGCACGCCCAGCTGCTCACCGAGGCGCGCAAGCGCATGAGCGCGATCAAGCAGTACAGCGCGCTGGGCAGCGGCTTCAAGATCGCCATGCGCGACCTGGAGATCCGCGGTGCGGGCAACCTGCTGGGCCCGCAGCAGAGCGGGCACATCACGGCGGTGGGCTTCGACCTGTACTGCCAGCTGCTGGGCCAGAGCATCTCCGCGCTCAAGGGTGAGCGGGTCCGGCCCCGGGTGGAGGTCCGCGTCTCGCTCGATTTCCTGGCGACCCATCCGGGCCAGGAGTCCGACCCGGGGGCCGCGGCCCCGAGGCGCCGGCCCGGCAAGGCCGGCCGGGCCGGCCAGCGCATCGAGATCCCGAGGGACGACGGCGTGGCGACCTCCTGGAGTGGCTCCGACACCGGCCGGGACGATGAGCCGGTGGACGACGGGCGCCGGTTCCCGGCCTACCTGCCGCTGGACTACGTCCGCGAGCCGGCGCAGCGCGTCGAGGTGCACCGGCGCCTGGCCCAAGTGGGCGACAAGGCCGGCATCGAGGTCCTGCGGCAAGAGCTGCGGGACCGCTTCGGGCCGCTGCCCGGGCCGGTGGACCTGCTGCTCCGGGTGCATGAGCTGCGGGTGCTCGCCGCCGAGTGCGGGGTCGCCTCGGTGGAGGTGACCGAGGGCAAGGTGAAGCTCCTGCAGCGCGGGGAGCTGGTCACGGTGGGCGGGCGGTTCCCAAGGCTGACCCAGCCCGACGCCAAGGGCCGGCTGGCGGAGATCCGGCGGCTGCTCCTGGCGCTGGCCGGAAAGGACGCCCCGGGCGGCCCGTCCAAGAAAGCCGACTGACGCGGCCGGCAACCGTGGACTAGGATCAACTCCATGCCGGAAGGTGTGCTCAAGTTCCTGCAGCGCTGGCTGGTGACGACCCTCGGCGTGCTCCTGGCCGACGTCTGGGTGGACGGCATCCGCCACCAGTCCTTCGGGTCCCTGCTCGAGGCCTCGCTGCTGCTCGGCCTGCTCAACGCCTTCGTGCGTCCGCTGCTCATGGTCCTGTCGCTGCCCCTGCTGATCTTCAGCCTGGGGCTCTTCGTGCTGGTCATCAACGCGGTGCTCCTGGGCCTGGTGGGTGGCATGCTCCAGCCGGGGTTCGTCGTGGAGGACTTCGGCGCCGCCTTCTGGGGCGGGGTCATCATCAGCCTCGTGTCGCTGGTGGTGAACGGATTCCTCGGGCGCGGCGCGGTGGTGCGCGTGGGCGGCGAGCCCGGTGGACCAAAACGCCCCCGTCGGCGGCCCCGGCGGGACGACGACGGGGGCGGTCCGGTCATCGACGTGTGACGGAGTCGTCCCAGAACCCCGGCCTCCATGCGATCCCCCTTCCGGAACGAACCACGCGCCACCCGGCGCCGCCCGGCCCTCGCGCCGATGGTGCTCCTGGTGGCCTTGCTTGCCGGAGGCGTCTGGGCCCTGGTCCGGTGGCGGTCGGAGCCCGGGATCGCGCCAGCGGCGGCACCGGCGGCGTCAGGGCCCTCGGCGGCCCGGACCGCAGCCCCGGTCGACACGGGGACGGGGTCGGAACCCATGATGCCGCCACGGCCAGCACCGGCGACGGCACCTTGGGCGCCGGCCGCAACCGTCCCGACGACGAACCCGACGAACCCGACGAACACGCCCTCCATGCCCGGCCGGTCCAATGCCCCGGCACCGATGCTCGTCTCGACTTCCCTCCCGCCGATCATCTTGTCGACCCAGGTCCTCCGCGCCTCGATTCCTTCCCTGCCGCCGGGATCCAACTCGGCGGCGGCCCCCACCCTCCCGACGGCCCCTGGATTCGCGTCCCCGTCGAATGCACCAGCCGCCTGGGTGGCCCGGGGCGCCACCAATGTGCTGGAGGCCCAGATCGCTCTGGCCGGCCTGGGCTTCTCCGCAGGCTCGATCGATGGCATCGGCGGATCCCAGACCGCGGCGGCCCTCCGGGCGTTCCAGGCTCAACGCGGCCTGGAACCCACGGGGTGGCTCGACCGGGAAACCCGGAAAGCCCTGGTGCTGCGCCAACCCCCGTTGGTCCCATACCGGGTCCAGCCGGACGACCTGCTCCGCCTGGCGCCGGTGCCCGACACGTGGGTCGGCAAGTCGCAGGTGGCCGGTCTGGAGCATGAAACCCTGCTCGAACGCCTGGCTGAGCGGTTTCAGGCACACCCTGCGTGGTTGCGCCGCATCAACCCGGGCGTGGACTGGGACCGAATCGCCGCGGCGCAGGAGCTCGTGGTGCCAGCGCCGGCCGTGGTGCCAGCCCGGCGGGCCGCCCTGGTCCGGATCCACCTCGGCAGGCGGTACCTGCGCGTGTACGACTCGGCCGGCGAACTCCTGGCCCACTTCCCCTGCAGCATCGCCCGACGGGTCGAGAAGCGTCCGGTCGGGGAGCTTCAGGTGGTGGTGACCGTGCCCAACCCGGACTACACGTGGGATCCTGCGGTCTTCCCGGAATCCCCGGAGGCCCGGACCGTCGGGCGGAAGCTGAGGCTGCCCCCCGGCCCCAACAACCCGGTCGGCGTCGCCTGGATCGGCCTCAACCGGGCGGGGTACGGCATCCACGGCACCCCCAAGCCCGAGGAGGTCGGCCGCACGGAGAGCCACGGGTGCTTCCGTCTGGCCAACTGGAATGCGGAGCTGCTGCGCCGGATGGCGTGGCCCGGGTTGCCGGTGCACGTCGAGGGTGGAACGCCAACCGCCTCGGCGCCCGAACCCGCCCGGATCATCCCCACCCAGTCCGTCCCGGAGGAATCCACGGCGGGATCGTCCATCCCATCCGGGCCATCCACGCCACCGGCCCCATGAGACCGGCCCGTCGAGGGGCCCGAGGCACGGGAACGGTGAACCTTCATCGCCCGCCCGGCGTCCAGGGCCGGAACATTTCGCCGCATTGCATTCCGGGCGGTTTGAGAGTACCCGAAGAGGCATGCCGTCCGACGGTTCCCTGGACAGCGGCATCCGCCTGCTGCGCGAACGGGTGCGATCCATCCCCGGCCTCCTCGAATCGTGGGGGGCGTCCCCCGGAGCCCAACTCGCGGCCCAGCCCCGCATCCGTCCCCGTCGTGTCATGGCGACCGGACTGGGGAGTTCCGAGGCCCATGCCCGGTACCTCGTCTGGTTCCTCAACCGGTTCACCGACGTTCCCGCCGAGTTTGTTCCCACCGGATCCCTGGTGGAGCCCCTGGACCCGGACCGCTCCAACGGAAGAACCCTGGTGGTCTTCAGTCAGGGGTTGTCGGTTGCCGGACGCATCGCCCTCGGCCACCGGGCCGGATTCGCCTCGACCGTGCTCTTCACCTCCGCCACCGCGGAGGGTCTCCGGCGCTGCGGGATGACCGAACGCTCCGATTGCCTGGAGCCGCTGGAACAGGACGAGACGGTCGAGGTGATCCGGTTCCCGCCTGCCGACGAGTACACGATCCTGATCCGGGTGGTGGGACCGGCGCTTGGGTTTCTCGCCGCCCGGCTGTGGGCCGGCAGCCTCGCCAGGCCCGGGGACTTCTGCAGTGATCCTCGGTCGCTGGGGGCGGCGGCGGCACGCGCCTTCCGGACTGGTCGGGAGGCCGGGCGGGAGGCGTGGCCACGGATGGACGGCACGGAGTTCAGCCGCGGCTTTGTGCTGCTGGCTTCGCCGGACCTCAGCGAGTACCTCCAGAATGTCGTGTACAAGTTCCTGGAAGGCCTGTTCCGGCCGGCCCCGGCCCTGCAGGAGCTGCTCCAGTTCGCCCACGGTCCCTTCCAGCAGCTCAACGCATCGCCACGCCCGGTGGTGGTGCTGCATCGCCGCGGGGGCACCGAGTCCGACCAACTGGACCGCATCCGCCAGATGTGCCGCTCGGCCTGCCTCGACTGCCTGTCCACCACCTCTGGACTGGTGTCGCCGACCGACCTGCTGGTCTTCGAGGCGGAGGGCCTGTTCGTCGACGCCCTGCTGGACGGCATCGAACGCGAGGCGGTCGACCAGGTGGCCTGGCCCGGACGCGGGCTCGATGGGCCGCTCTGTGACTACCCCGCGCCGGTTCCGGTCCCGGAGGCGTCGTGTGCGGGCCGGTTGGCGCGATGAGCGGATGGATCCGGCCGTGGCACTCCCGTCAGGAGGGCCCGCGCAGCAGGGGGGCGAGGTTCGAGTTCTGCTGGGCCATGTGCCTCAGGCACGGGTCGAGGCGGATGGCCTGCTCCACCCGGTCGCGGGCCTCTGCCGGATGACCGGTCAGCGCCTCATAGCAGGCGAGATGATAGTTCCAGAGGCCGTGGCGGCGCAGGGGCTCCGGAGCCGACAGCAGGGCACGACGGGCCTCCTCGTGGGCCCCAAGCTCATACAGGCAGCATCCCCAGCCGATGAAGTGCTCAAGCTCGGCGTCACGTCGGGCGCACAGGGCCCGGAAGGCCTGGGCCGCCTCGGCCCACCGACCAAGGTGCTGGTGGATCACCGAGCGGAGTTCCAGCACCTCCGGCTCGAGCTGGTCGCCCGGAGGGAGCTGGTCGAGCTCCTGGAGCGCCGCCTCGCCCATGCCCAGCTCGAAGTAGCCGACGGCGGCCTCGGTGGTCCGACTGAGTCTCGAAAACGGCACACGCCATCCTGCCACCGGTGCGCCGAAACTCAACTGGCCAAGCCATCGGGGCGTTTCCCAACCTTCGGGTCGGGAGTAGGATCAGGGGGGCCGGCACTCCATCACGCCGGCGCTCCCGCATGCGCTGGTACGACGCCCACAACCACCTCCAGGACCCTCGCCTCGGTGACGATCCTGCCGCCCGGCTTGCCCAGGCATCGACTTCCGGCGTGGCGGGCATGGTGGTCAATGGAACCTGCGAGGCCGACTGGCCGGCGGTCCTCCGCCTGGCGGGGCGCCTTGACGAGGTCATCCCGGCCTTCGGCCTCCACCCGTGGCACGTCCCGACCCGTTCGGCCCGCTGGCTGGAGACACTGGAAGGCTTCCTGGACCGTTGCCCGGGAGCGGGCGTGGGCGAGGTGGGGCTGGACGGCTGGATCCTGGAGCAATCGGCCGGACGATGCCTCGAGCTGGGCACCGGCCCGTCGGGACCCGCACCGATGACGCTGCAAGTCGAGGTGCTCGATGTGCAGCTCGACCTGGCCGCGACCCGGGGGCTGCCCGTCTCGCTGCATTGCCTCAGGGCCTGGGGTCCGCTCATGGACCGGCTGCGCCGTCGGGCCCGGTTGCCGCGGGGATTCCTCCTGCACAGCTACGGGGGATCCCGGGAGCTCGTCCCGGAGCTGGTCCGGCTCGGGGCCCACTTCAGCCTCTCGGGCCACTCCCTCCATCCGCGAAAGGCCGATCAGCTTGCGGTGTTCCGGGCGATCCCCCGGGACCGTTGGCTCGTCGAGACCGACGCCCCGGACCAGCTCCCACCACCGGAGTGGATGTCCCATC
>JBIKMQ010000467.1:0-3089 GCA_044359215.1 Candidatus Chromulinivoraceae bacterium | reverse complement strand
GCGCGAGACCAACTCCTGGCGGTGGCCGCTCTTCCAGGCCCTGTACATGACCTCGCTGGCCTGGGTGCTGGCATGGCTCACCCACCTGGTGGGCACCCGGATGGGGCTCTGAGTCAACACGGCCGGCCCGCGACGCCAGCCGGCCCGACATCCTCCTCCCATCCGGCCCGCAGGGCCTCCAGCGCCCGGGCCCGATGGCTGATGCGATTCTTGACCTCCGCGCCCAGGCCGGAGAAGGGCCGGTCCCACCCGAGGGGCACGAAGAGCGGATCGTAGCCAAAGCCGCCGCCGCCTTCCGGACGATCCAGCAGACGGCCCTCGCAGACCCCGTCGAAGTCCAGGGTGGCCGCGGCCATCTCCCCCGCGCTCCGACCCGCGAGCACCGGGGTGAGGGCCAGGGCGCACCGGAACCGGGCAGTGCGCCGCTCCGGCGGCACTTCGGCCAGCAGGCGGAGCAGCTTGGCGTTGTTCTCGGCATCCGGCGAATTGCCCCTCCGGCCGGTGTCCAGCGCGGCGAACCGCGCCGAGTGCACGCCGGGGGCACCGCCCAGGGCGTCGACCTCGAGCCCGGAGTCGTCGGCCAGCACCCAGCCGACGCCCAGGTTGCAGACCTCCATCGCGAGGTAGGTCGCCCAGGTCAGGGCCTTGATGCGGGCGTTTTCGGCGAAGGTGGCGCCGGTCTCCTCGGGCTCGAGGCGGACCTGGGCATCGGGTTGCCAGAGGAACACCCGGCCGGGCGCGGCCAACACGGCGCGGATCTCCTCCACCTTGTGGGCGTTGCCGGTCGCGATGAACAGGGTCGTCACGGCGCCATTCAAGCCCGTCCGGGGCCGGCAGTCGCGCCCGAAACGCCTTCGGTGCGCTTGCCCCTGGGCCGCCACCTGTGCCATCCATCCGGGCGATGAATTCCGGAGTGCCCGCCTTGAATGCCGCCGTGCAGGAGGCCAGCGCCTTCCTGCCGACCCTGATGAGCGAGATCAACCGCTGCGTCGTCGGCCAGAAGTACCTCGTCGAGCGCCTGGTCATCGGCCTCTTGGCCAACGGCCACGTGCTGCTCGAGGGCGTGCCGGGCCTGGCCAAGACCCTCTCGGTCAAGACGCTGGCCACGGCCCTGCACGTGAAGTTCTCCCGGCTCCAGTTCACGCCGGACATGCTGCCAGCCGACGTGGTCGGCACGCAGATCTACAATCCGGCCGGCGGGTTCACGACGCGCAAGGGGCCGGTCTTCGCGAACCTCGTGCTGGCCGACGAGATCAACCGCGCGCCCGCCAAGGTGCAGTCGGCCCTGCTCGAGGCGATGCAGGAGCGCCAGGTGACCATCGGCGACCAGACCTACAAGCTGCCCGAGCCCTTCCTGGTGCTGGCCACCCAGAACCCCATCGAACAGGAGGGCACCTACACCCTGCCCGAGGCCCAGGTCGACCGCTTCATGCTCAAGCTCCGGATCGGCTACCCCTCGCGCGAGGAGGAACGCCAGATCCTCGACCTCATGGCGCGCACCTCGGGCCACCCGACGGTCGAGCCCGTGGTCGAGCCCGAGGCGATCCTGCGGGCGCGCCAGGTCCTCAACGACCTCTACATCGACGACAAGGTGAAGGACTACATCGTGGATGTGGTTTGCGCCACCCGCGACCCCGAGGCCTACAAGCTCAAGCTCACGGACCTCATCCAGCTCGGGGCTAGCCCGCGCGCGACCATCGCGCTGACGCTGGCCTCCAAGGCCCACGCCTTCCTCCGGGGCCGGGGCTACGTCACGCCGCAGGACGTCAAGAGCGTGGGCATGGACGTGCTGCGCCACCGCATCACCCTGACCTACGAGGCCGAGGCCGAGGAGAAGACCACCGAGGACATCGTGCAGCGGCTCTTCGACGAACTGCCGGTGCCCTGAGCCTCCTCCGCGGGCATCCCGGGTTTGGAATCCACCGCGGAATCCAGGGGTTGGGTTCTGCACGGACCGGGGTTAGCCTTCGCGCATCAACTCCATGAGCACCCTTGGCATCGGAATCATCGGCTGCGGCGGCATCACGCTGCAGAATCACCTGCCCGGCCTGGCCCTCTGCCCCGACGTCCGGGTCGCAGCCTTGTGCGACAGCGACCTGGCGACCCTCGAGCGGGCCCGCGCCGCCACCGGTTGCTCCGTCACCACCACCGACTACACGCAGCTGCTGGCCCGCGACGATGTGCACGCCATCATCATCGCCACGCCCAACCTGCTGCACTTCCCCATCGCCATGGCGGCCATCGCGGCCGGCAAGCACATCCTCTGCGAGAAGCCCATCGCCATGACCGCCGAGGAGGCCCGCACCATGGCCCGGGCCGCCGACGCGGCGGGCCTGCGCCACATGACGGCCTTCACCTACCGCTTCGTGCCGGCCATGCGCTACCTGCGCCACCTCATCGACCAGGGCGACCTGGGCGAACCGCGCCACTACCGCTCCTGCCGCCTGCAGGACTGGGGCACGCGCAACCTCGGCTGGCGCATGGTCAAGAAGCTGGCCGGCACCGGCGAACTGGGCGACATGCTCAGCCACCGCATCAACTTCGCGCACCACCTGATCGGCCCCATGAAGCGCATGGTGGCCCACGTGAAGAACCTCACCCCGATCCGCGACGGCAAGCCCAACGACACCGACGACTGGGTGGGCATCCTGGCCGACTTCCACAATGGCGCCACCGGCGTCTTGGAGAGTTCGAAACTGGCCAGCGGTCGCAACGAGAGCTGGCGCAGCCTCGACTACGTGGAGATCAACGGCAGCGAGGCCAGTTTCGAATTCACCACCGGCAAGTGGAACGAGCTGCAGTTCGGCAAACTCGGCGGACCCGGCATGGCTCCCCTGTCCGTGCCCCGCGAATTCTGGGTGTGGCCCGGTTCACCGCGCGATCCCGGGGTGGGCGATCCGCTGGTGTCCTTCCGCTACGATCAGGCCGTGGAATTCATCCACGCCATCCGGGAACAACGCCCATGCAGCGTCACCTTCCATGACGGTGCCCAAACCCAGGCCGTGATGGACGCGGCCTTGCATTCGGCCGCCACCGGATCGTGGGTCGACTTGTAATCGTTGCTTCCCGTGACCCCGGCCGAGGCACTC
>JBIKMQ010000466.1:0-3096 GCA_044359215.1 Candidatus Chromulinivoraceae bacterium | reverse complement strand
TACGTGTTCCAAGAGGTGGATTTCCGGGGTGGAGCGCTCGAGTTCTTGGCGCCGCACGGCGCGGATGGCGGCATCCTGAAGGGCTTCCCGTATTGGGCCGGGGTCGTGGTGGTCGGTGCGGTGATCACCCTGAACGTGGCCCTCGGCGGCATGAAAGGCATCACGCTGGTGCAGGCCTTCCAATACTGGGCGAAGATGTTCGCCATCTCGGTGCCGGTGTTCGTGCTGATGGCCGTGCACGGGCACTACGGCCGGCACCTCGAGGCCAATGCCTCCGGCCCGGCGGTGGCGACGGTCTCCGCCCCGGCGGGGCTTGCCGGAGGATCGGCCGATGGCTCCTCCCGGACGGATCCGGACGGAGTCCATCGCGCCCCTCTGCCCGCCAAGGCGCCGGCCGACCCGGCCTGGCTCAACCCCTTCGGACCGCTGACCAGCAAGGCCGCGAAGGCCGCCAAACTGGACCAGGAAGCGTCGCGGCCCTACGCCCTGCTCTACACCTACTCGCTCATCATCGCCCTGGTCTGCGGGACAGCCGGGCTGCCGCACATCCTGGTCCGCTTCTACACCAACCCGGACGGCGTCGCGGCCAAACGGACCACCATGTGGGTGATGATCCTGATCGGCGTCTTCTACGTGTTCCCGCCGGTGTTCGGGGCCATGGGACGCAACCTCCTGCCGGCGCTGTACGAAGGCAGCGGGGCCAAGGGCACCGACAAGATCGTGCTCGAGCTGCCGAAGGCCCTCGACACGGTCCTGGGAGGCTCCGGATCGCCGCCCTGGGGGTCCATCCTTTCGGGCATGACCTGCGCCGGGGCGTTCGCCGCCTTCATGAGCACCTTCAGCGGCCTGCTGGTCTCGATGACCGGGGCGCTGGCCCACGATGTGTACGGCCGCATCCTCCGGCCACAGTCCACGGCGCAGGAGCGGATGCGGATGTTCAAGTGGTGCGCGGTGCTGCTGGGGGCGGTGTCCACGCTGCTCGGCTGTTTTGTCGAGCAGCTGCAGATCAACTTCATGGTCGGCCAGGCCTTCGCCATCGCGGCCGCGAGCTACTTCCCGTTGCTCTTCATGAGCGTGTGGTGGCGCGGCATGACCATGGCGGGGGCCGCCACGGGCATGCTCACCGGCGGGATCTGCGCCCTGCTGACGGTCGCGTTGACCAACTTCTCCGACCTGAACTGGCTGCCGCTGGCCGGTTTCTGGGCCGCCCACCCGCTCTTGCGCATCCTCTGCGAGCAACCGGCCATCTGGTGCGTGCCGATGGCCATCGGGCTGATGGTGGCCGTGTCGAGGCTCACCGCGGCCACGGTTCCGTCGGACATCCGCATGAAGATGCTCGTGCTCCACGCCCCCGAGGCTCTCGGGTTGCGGCAGGAATACATCCGCGACCACGAGGGACACTGAGACGGGCCTGGCATCACGGCGGGAAACCGAAGGAGAGCTTCACCACCGAGTACTCGGGATGGATCGAGCCGTCGGCACGGCGGATCACCAGCGGGGGCTCGGTCCACGGGGCTCCGCGCAGGCGCTCCGGCAGGTCCTCGGCCCGGTTCATCAGGAACAGCCCGAGCAGGGGTTCGTCGCCCTCCCGGAGGATCACCGGCCTCATCCGCTGGATGGCCAGGCCGGCGGACCTGGCGGCCAATCGGACACGCTCGTGCTGATCGGCCGGACGGATCGGGAACACGCAGGCAAAGACCCCGCCGGGGGCGAGGTGGCGTGCGGCGGTCGCGGCGTAGTCGGCCACCGTTCCCCGGAGCTCGAAGCGGCAGGCCAGTTTCTGCGGGTGCTCGCTCTCGACCCCCGAGCCGAGGGGAAAATACGGCGGGCTGCCGAGGATGAGGTCGAACCGCTCATCGGGCCGCAGGATGGACGGGTCCCGCAGGTCGCCCTGACGGAGGTCGTACCGCCCGGTCAATCCGTTCCACGCGGCCGACTTCAGGGCAAGCCGGACGCTCTCGGGCTGGGCCTCCACCGTGACGAACCGGGCATGCGGCAGGCGCCAGGCGGCGATCATGCCCACCGTGCCGATGCCGCTGCCAAGGTCGAGGACGGTCCCGGCCGAGGGACATCCCTGGGTGCCATACCATGCCGTCAACACATCGTCGGAGGAGAAGCGATGCCCGTCGATGGCCTGGAAGATCCGATAATGACCGCTGATGGCATCCAGGCTCTCCCCAGGCTCGACCACCGGACCATTCCCGAGGGCCCCGGGCGGGACGGGCCCCGGTTTGGTCCATCCCTTGAATTGAGCCTCCACGGTCGTCGACATGCCACGGCAAGTCTCGGGCGCATGGAACCGCCGGCTCAATCCCCGAATGGGACTTACCGAATGGAACTCCCAGGCGGACCCGGATCGGGCCCGATCGGGCCGCCCGCCTGATCGCCGGCCAAATGGCGCTCTGGACCGCACGGGGCGGCACTGGGCCGTTGCCACGTCGAGGCACGGTGACCGAAACTCGGTCCATGGGAACCACCCTCCTGCGGGCCGCCACGGTGGCGGATGTGGAACTGATCCTCGAGCTGATCCGCGCGCTGGCCGTGTTCGAGGGACTGGCCGATCAGGTCGAGGTCACCCGGGAACGCCTGGAGCGGACGCTGTTCGGACCGAGTCCTGCCGCCGAGGTGCTGCTGGCACTGGAGGGAGATCTCCCGGTGGGCTTCGCGGTGCATTTCCCGACCTTCTCGACCTTTCTCGGAAAGCCCGGGCTGCACCTTGAGGATGTGTATGTCCGACCGGAGCATCGCGGCCGGGGCCATGGACGGGCGATGCTCCGCCACCTGGCCGCATTGGCGGTGCAGCGGGGATGCGGACGCCTGGAGTGGACGGTGTTGGACTGGAACGAAACCGCCCTCGGATTCTATCGTCGCCTCGGTGCGGACGTGCTGCCGGACTGGAGGCAATGCCGACTGGCCGGAGAGGAGCTGGATCGGCTGGCTGCCGGATCATGATCTTCCCGCCCCATCGAATCACCAGAGACGGCGCGAGCGGGCGCGAGAACCGACGGATCAGGCGGCTTGCCGCGGGGCGCAAAACCGTGGGGCAGGAATGGCTGCCGCGAGCGCGGTCGGGCCGAGGGATCCGGGCGCAGCAAC
>JBIKMQ010000465.1:0-3100 GCA_044359215.1 Candidatus Chromulinivoraceae bacterium | reverse complement strand
GGCGGGCTCGAACCCGGCGGTCGACGCAGCGATCCGTCTCCGCGAGCCGCTCGAGTCCTTCCTTCGCCAGCGGGTCGACCAGGGGGTCAGGCCGCCGGAGGCCTGGGCCGCCCTCCAGACCTCCTTGAACGGAGCCCGCGTCGCATGAAGCCCCCGATCCCCCGCGGGCACCTCCCGCACCGATGAAGCGATTCCGATCCAGAGTCGAACCGTTGCGGGACCTCCGTCGACGCCGAGAGGACGAGGCCCTCCAGGCCCATGCCCGGGCCCTCGGGGAGCGCCAGGCGGCCGAGGATCGCCTCCTGGCCTGTCTCTCGGCGCTGGAAGGCCACCAGTTCGAGGTGCAGGAGCACCTTCGATCCGGTTGCAATGCCGCCACCCTGGCATACCACGACGGGTATCGCCGGATGCTCGAGCAGCGTTGCCAGGAGAGCCGTGCGCTCCTGGCCACCGCCACCGCCGCCGCCGCCGCGTCGCTGCAGAAGGTGCTCGACTGCCAGAGGGATCGGGAGGTCGTCGACCGGTTCTGCGCAAGGGAGCTTGCCGCACACGCCCTCGCGCAGCAGCGTGAGGATCAGGCCGGCCTCGACGAGATGGCCCTCCGCCGAAGGCCCGTTTCGCCCGCGACATCCCGCAACCCCTCGTTCCCGTGAATCCCGTCGTCCTTTCCATCGTTGGCTCGGTGATCGGTCTCCTGCTGTACCTGGCGGTGACCTCCGTCGTCCTCATCAAGGGGTACAAGCCGCCGGCCCCTCCCGCGCCCAAGCCTGCCGTCGAGCTGCCCGAATCGCATCAGATCGAGGGCGCCCCGTTTGCCGGCAAGACCGCTGAGGAACTCCAGGCGAATGCGGGGCCCTCGTGGAAATTCTACAACCTTGAGGTCGAGACTTTGCTGACCCAGCTCTTGCAGCAGAGCAACGCCTTCCAGATCCGCGAGAAGGATCTCCGGGAACTTGAACGGCGCCTGGCTGCGGAACGTGCCGAATTGGTCTCGGTCACCCAGTCCGTCTGGAGGCTGCGCGAGGACATCGACCGCAAGATCATCCGGATCCAGGAGGACGAGGTGGCCAACATCAAGCGTCTGGCCAAGACCTACGGCGGGATGGAGCCGGCAAGCGTCGCCAAGATCGTCAAGGAATTGGATGAGAAGCTCGCGGTCAAGATCCTCAGCCAGATGAAGGACGACCAGAATGGGGCCATCCTCGACGCCCTGGCCAAGACCGACGCCGAAGGGGCCAGAGCCGCTGCAAGCCTTTCGGACCGGCTCCGCCTGGTTCCCACCGCCAAGAAGCCATGATGCCTTCCGTCATTCCGGGGATCGACCCCCGGGCCGCGTTGTCGGGACCGGTTTCCGGGCCTCTCATGACAGTGGAGTCCCCGCTGGGCGCGGGAGCCGTGATGGAGGCGTCCTTTGCCGCCGTGATCTCCGGGGCCCTCCGGGCTGCCGCCCCCGTGGCGGTGGCGGGTGATGTGGAACCCATCCCGCCGGTTGCGGGTGGAGCCCCGGCGCCGACCGCGG
The DNA here is from genome assembly GCA_044359215.1 of Candidatus Chromulinivoraceae bacterium. Lineage (GTDB taxonomy): Bacteria > Verrucomicrobiota > Verrucomicrobiia > Limisphaerales > UBA9464 > SXXZ01. Next base: position 1,581 of record JBIKMQ010000465.1, on the reverse strand, counting down.
GAATCCTCCCATCGCCGGGTCCCGGGGCTGCGGTTCCTGAGCGTCCTGCCGCTCCCGTCGGCATTGAACCCGCGACAGGCGGAGGCATTGCCTGGTCACCGCGCGGCGAACGCGACGCCGTGACCGTGCCCATGGATCCCACCTGGCAGCCGATGCGCTCCCGGGCATGGGGTGCAAGGATGCCCTCGGAAACAACCCGGGTCCCCGGGGTCGACCCATGGGAAGGCCTGCCAGATGGACCGGAAACCGCCGGCGCGGTGGTTCCGGTGTCCGGGCCCTTCGGGGTGCCGGACGTGTCCGGAATCGATGCCGCGCAGGCGTCGGAACCCGCGGCCACGGCCAATCCGCTGGGGGCGACCGAGGTGGCCCCGGTGACGGTCTCCCCCGGTCCATCCGAACCGTCTCCTTCTCCCGGGGGGCTCCCGGATCGACTCGGCCCGGGGGCCGGTCCGCACGACGCCATCCGCCCGGCATCCATGCCGACAGGACCCGACGGGCGGGGGGGGGCCCACGGAACCAAGAACCCGGGTGCCTCGGGGACGGTTTTCCCGGTCGACTGCCCCGAGGTCGAGACCGCGCGATCCGGAATCCACCGATTGTCGGGCGATTCCGACGTCGTTCCCGCCGACGAGCGGGATGCATCGCCCGCGGTCGAGTTGCTTCCAGCGGTCGTGATTCCCGTCCCGGACCCGTCCTTGGCGGCGGTCATCTCCGTCGTGGGATCGGCGCTTTCCCACCCCCGGCAACCCCTTCAACCGCAGGACGTGGCGCCGGACCCCGCGGAGCGGATGAGTTCCGCAGACTCGTTGCCGGCAGCAGGCCGACCGGACGTGCTCGGCGCCGACTCCGGCATCGCTTCGGGTCCCGCGGCTTCATCCCCGTTTTCAGGACCTTCCCTGCGGTCGCCGGTGGGGCGGCTGATTGCCGGCATCCGCGAACCTTCCGGCGGCTCCGGGGAGCCTTCGACGCCCGCCCGCATGTCATCCGAGGACGGATCGAACGACGCCCGGTTGGACACCGGGGAAGCGCCTCCTGTGGACCGGTCGCCGAAGCCGTCCCAGTTGCCCAGCCGGGGCCCCTCCCGCCGGGTGGTTGCCGGCTCCCAGCATGTTCCGACCGAGACGGACTCCGGGGAACAGCTTCAGGTCCGGCATCGCCTTGACCGGATCCCGGCCCCGGTCGCCACCGCTGCTCAGGAGGTCGCCGCGGCGCCGGAGATGCCTCCGGGTTCCCGTGTCGCACCGGCGTCCATCGACTCGGAACCCCCGTCGGCTGCGTGGTCCCGCCCAGGCCGCCCCTCGGGGCCTCCCGATGCTTCCTCCGTCGCACCGATCGGCGATCCTGCCCGGATGGCCCCACTCACCAGATGGGTGCCCGGTGATCCCGTCATGAGGGAGCAGCGGCCCGTTTCCACCCGCGGGAATGTTTCTCCGGCCACTCCCGCCTCTGCGGTGGCCTCGATGGCTTCGGTCACCCCGGCCACCCAGGACACCCCGACCACCCCGGCCACCCCGACCACCCCGACCACCCCGACCACCCCGGCCACCCCGGCCACCCCGACCACCCCGACCACCCCGACCA
>JBIKMQ010000464.1:0-3102 GCA_044359215.1 Candidatus Chromulinivoraceae bacterium | reverse complement strand
CGACCGGAACGTGTCGCGCTGGATCTCGCTCTTGGGGATGACGATGTCGCTCTCGGAGATGTCGTCGATCTCGGCGATGACGTCCACGCTGGCGAAGCTGGTGTGCCGGCGTTTGTTGGAATCGAAGGGGGAGATGCGGACCAGCCGGTGCACCCCGCGCTCGGCCTTGCAGAACCCGTACGCGTTGTGGCCGGTGACCCGGTAGGTGACGCTCTTGAGCCCGGCCTGTTCCCCCGGCAGCGCGTCGGTGGACTCGTACTCCCAGCCACGGCTCTCGAACCAGCGCTCGTACATGCGCGAGAGCATCTGGGCCCAGTCCTGGGCCTCCGTGCCGCCGGCGCCGGCCTGGACGCTGAAGATGGCGCTGCGACGGTCGTGGGGGCCGGTGAGCAGCACCTCCAGCTCATAGGCCTCGATCTCGCCATCGAGCTTGGCCAGCTCGGCGTCGGCCTCGGCCTGGACCGCCTCCTGGCCCGCCTGCGGTTCTGCCTCGCCCAGCTCGAGCAGCACCCCCACGTCATCGGCCCGCTTGCCGAACTGGATCAGCGGTTCGGCCTTCTTCTTCAGGGCGTTGGACTCCTCGATGATCTTCTTGGCCGCTTCCTGGTTGCTCCAGAAGGCGTCGGAAGCCATCTGCGCCTCGTATTCGGCCAGCCGCTTGGTGGCCTCGGGCAGGTCGATGAACCGGCGCAGTTGTCCGAGCTTGGACGTGACGGCGTCCAGTTGGGACCGGGTGACTTCGAACATGACGGCGCAGCCTAGCCCGGATCGGCCCGAGGTGTCGAACCGCGATTGAATCGCGGGTTGTTCCGCGGGGGCGGCCGGACACCTCCAGGATTGGAAGCCGGCCGATCCGTGGGGTGTGCCGTCTCGGCGGCCTCCACCGGAATCCGGTTCAGCCCTTCGAGATGCGCAGGCGGAAATGGACCTCCTCGGGGGTCAGCAGGGTTGCGAAGAACCGCTCGAAGATCACCGGCTCGAGGTTGATGGGCCCGTTGAGCCACCGCAGCAGGGCGAAGTTCGAGAAGTGGAAGCGCTTGGACTCGACCACGAAGCGCGCCTTGCTGCCGTAGTTGGTCCGGTGGCCCAGCTTCCACTGCTCGTAGAATTTCAGCCGGCGGCCGGAGATGTCCTCGTAGTTGTCGAAGGAGCGGATGCCGAAGGGGATGCGGTGGTCCGGCTCGGAATAGAACTTGGTGCTCAGGAAGAATGGCACCTTGACCGTCAGGATTGCCCCGGGTCGGCACACCCGCCAGATCTCGTTGACCACGGCGTTGAAGTTGCCCATGTGCTCGAGGATGTGCGAGGCGTAGACCTCGTCGAAGTGGTTCTCCGGGAACGGCCACGGGTACTGGTTCAGCTCGCAGAGCTGGTTTCCCCCGTAATCCACCGAGTCGAGGTTCACCCACCCGGGTCGGATATCCAGGCCGCAACCGAGGTTCAACCGTCGCGCGGTATCGGGAGACGAAGTGTTCATGGGGCAAGGGATCTAGGGGCCGGATGCGAGGCCGTTCCTGAAGCCCCCTCAACGCCGCGGCCCGTCACCGGCATGGACTGGGCTGCGGATTGGCCGATGGATTGAGCCGTGTGAGCCGTGTGAGCCGTGGACTGAGGTCTCGTGGTGTCGCTTCGGAGGGCCAGCAGCAGGGCGCAATTCCAAGCGAAGAACTCGCGCACCACCGGGAGGTGCAACACGAACCAGAACTCCGGATAATATCTGGGTGCCCGCCGCGTGATGCGCAGAGCCGTCGCCTCCTGCAAATGCCGCAACACGCCCCCGATGGAGGTCACGAAGAGGTTCGTCCCTGGCCGGTGGAACCTGGGCTTGCCGAGCTGATCGTAGATGGCTGGACCCAACCGTGGGCCCAAGTAATGCCAGGGCGAGAACTCATGTCCGCCCCACGGCGATAGCCAATTGGTCCAGCTCAAGTAAAACCGTCCCCCGGGTGCCAGCAACCCATCGGCCTGCGAAAGGAACACCTCGGGCTTGGCCAGGTGTTCCAGCACATTCGAACAGATCACGAGGTCGAAGCCCCCCAACCCGAGCCGGTCCAACCGATCCCGATCGAGGTTCACCGCGACGAACGGCTGATTCCGGTACTCTGGCAACAAGTGGTTCTGCTCATCGGCGAACGTCACCGAACATCCCCGTCGCAGCAATTCCCCGCCGAAGACCCCGTGACCGCACCCCAAGTCCAGCACCCGCGTCCCCGGACCCACCGCGATCCCCGACTCCTCGATCCAGCCAATCGCATCCACCGCCTGCATCCGGTAGAACTCCGGATCATCGCGATGGTGAACAAAGCGCCACAACAACTGGGGCAAAATCATCGAAGCCCCGACCCTGAACAACCCGGCGCCCATTTTCCAGCCCCGAACCCCAAGGGGTCGGTCCTCACTAATGACACAAAAGGGGTCAGACCTCACCTTTGACACAGCCTTCGACCAGAAGCACCTCACGCGGGAACTCCTGCCCCTCGGCCCTCGGCCTGCCCCCCGGTCAGTCGACTGGGTGCGGTGTCGCGCCATCCGATCCATCGGTTGCCCTGAGCAGCCGGAGCCCTCCTCGCGACGCTTTTGTGGCCATCGGCGATGGTTGCATCCTTGGCCTGGACGGAACTTCTGCTCGACCAGCGATGCTGGTTCGACGATGTCTCGTCTGATGGCTTGGCCGCACCAATCGTCCCTAAGGCATCGCCGATGGCGTTGGGAACTGATGTCCCTCGGCCTGTTTGTGTTGGCGGTGTTGGGTACCGCCGTGTGGGTTCGATGGCCGCGGCCTGCTCCGGAAGATCGGGTGTTCCTCAGGGCCCGCGACCGAATTCCCGGGTACCGCTTCCAACCGGTGGCGCTGGGTGCGACCGTCTCGGAGACTCTCGCCACCACCAACCTCCTCAATGGCCACTTCTTCGATGCCCGCTCCAACCGTGTGTCGGTGTTCAGCGCCGCCTGGCAGCCGGGGCAGGGGACGGGCGGCAACGTGTTCGGTCACACGCCTGAGATTTGCTGGGTTGGTGCCGGGTTCCGGACGGTTCGAGCCGGCGAACCGGATCAACTGGCCCTGCACGTGGCGGGGCGATCGATTCCCTTCCAGTGCCGGGT
>JBIKMQ010000463.1:0-3108 GCA_044359215.1 Candidatus Chromulinivoraceae bacterium | reverse complement strand
GCGATGCCGAGACCGTCGTGGGCCACCCAGCGTCCGGTGCGCTTGTCGAGGACCACCAGGCTCGGCGCCTCGGGCGTCCGGATCACCCGGTGGGTGTTGTCCACGCCGGTGCCGCTGTTGATGTACAGGTAGTCGCCGTGGATGAGGATGGAGCTGTGGGCTCCATCATGGGACCAGATGCCCGCCTGGCGGGTGAGGTCGAAGGACCAGAGGATGTCGGCATCGGGCCGGGCCGCGGGCACGGGCACGGGCGGCGCGTTGGTGCCCCGGGGGTTCAGGTAGGTGGCCTCGTCGCGGAAGGGGCCCTGGTTGCCGTCGGCCTGCCCGCGCAGGTCGAGGCACTGCACCACGCCGCGGTTGTCGACGAGGTACACCCGGTCGCCCTCGACGGTGACCGGCGAGGCCATGCCGGTCTTGGGCCAGTCGTGGTAGATGTCCTCCTCGCGCTTCGGTACGGCCAGCTGCCACTCCAGCGCCCCCGTGGCCTCCGACAGGCAGAGCATCACCCCGCGGTCGCCCGTGCGCCGGGGATCCCTCCGAAGCTCGTTGTTCGTCCCGATGAACACCCGTCCTCGCGCGATGACCGGCGTGGCATGGGTTTCGGTGCCCGGCCCGGCCAGCGGGACGCTCCAGCGCAGGTGCCTGCCGCCGGCCGGGTCGAAGGTGGCCGGCAGGTCGACCTCGGGCGAGGTCATGTTCCGCGACCAGGCCTCGCCGAACTGCGGTCGGTCTGCCGCCTTCAGCACGGCGGCAGCGAGGCAGAGCACGGGGATCCAGAGGCACCGGGAGGACATCCCCGAAGACTATCCCGGCCCCGGCGGCGGCGGAACTCCTATCCGGGGAGGGGTGTCAGGAAGGGGAGTCCGGGGGTGGCGGATTGGATCGTCCAGGGAGGGCCCGGCGACGGGGTCTCGGTCCCGGATCCTCCGCCCCCGGAGATCCTGGGGATACCCCGGCCGTCGATCCCGTGCGGCGCCGGGTGCGCACCAGCCGCCACGTGGCCAGCACCAGGCAGGCCTGCGCGAACACGTCGCCATGCCGGTGGTAGGGGGTTTCGGTGCGCGGCAGCCCGATCGGGACCGAGGCCAACAGCACCCCTGGCCGGTAGACGTCGTCGCCGCCGCCGCCCGCCAGTCCCAGCACGTCGCGGGGCGTGCCGCAGGCGTCCCACCATCCCGTGATGCCGTTGTTGCAGACCCGCACGAGCGCCACGCCGTTCTCCACGGCCCGGAAGACCGCGCTGGCCGTGTGCTGCCATTGCGCCGCGCTCTCGGCGAACCAGCCGTCGTTGGTCAGTCCCAGCACGAAGTCTACCCCGGGCTGGACGTGGTCGCGGATGCCGTGCGGGAAGACGTCCTCGAAGCAAATCACCGGCGCGGCGGTCCCGCCGCCGGTGAGCCGGAAGGTTCCCGGGCGGTCCCCGCTCTCGAAGCCGTCGCCGATGGGCGTGAGCCATTTCATGAACGGCAGCCATCGGGACAGGGGCACGAACTCGCCGAAGGGCACCAGCCGGCGCTTCCAGTAGGCCGGGGGCATCGAGCCGTCGCCGCGCCTCAGGAAGGCCGCGTTGTAGCGCGCGACGGCCGGAGGCGCGCCGGTCCCGGCCTCGCGGGCCACGGAGTCATCGGCCCCGAGGATCCAGTCCGGTCCGTTCTTCCCGATCAAGGCCGTCATCCGGCCGTAGTTGGTCTCCGACAGCCCGAAGGTTCCCTCGGGCCAGATCAACACCTCGGGCTCGAGGGCCAACGCCTGGCGGGACAGTCCCTCGATCTTGTCGAAGATCCGGCCCTGTTCCTGCGGGTCCCACTGCAGGGTCTGCGGCACCGACGGCTGGACCAGCGCCAGGCGCACGGTCTCCCGGTTGAGGTGGCGCTCGAGGCGCCGGTGGCCCATGACCTGCCAGAACCCCCAGCCCATCACGGCGAGGGTGACCAGCAGCGGCACGCGTGCCTCGGCGGTCCAGCTCCAGCGCGCCTCGGGCCGGAGACCCAGGCTCAGGAAGGCGCCCCCCAGGGCGAGGCCGCTCCAGCACACCAGGAAGGACACCCCGTACACGCCGGTGACACTGGCGAGTTGGATCAGCGGCAGCTGTCGCCACTGGCTGGCCCCGAGCGGGGCCCAGGGGAATCCGCCGAGGAGGTGGGCGCGCAGGTATTCCAGGCCCACCCAGAGCACGGCCAGCGACAGCAGCAGGCCCGCCCGCGAGGACCACGGCCGGTGCACGTAGGCCCGCGAGGCGGCCTGCCATCGGGCCCAGTCGCCGGGTGGCTCCGGGATGGTCGGGGCCATTTGGGCCATTTGGGCCATCGGGGTCGCCGTGGTTCCCGCCGGGACCGGGGCCTCCGGGCCGGTGTCCAGGCGGCGGCCCAGCCAGACCCATGCCGCGGGGAAGCATGCGCAGTATGCGCCGAGGGCGATCCAGCCGGAGTACGCTCCGATGGGGAAGGGGATGTGCCGCATCCAGCGCAGCAGCACCAGGAACTGCACCAGTCCCGCCACGTAGCCGTAGCGGAAGGCCTGCGGTCCTCGCAGGCCCCCGGACCCGAACCAGAGGATCGCCGGGGCGATCCAGGCCAGTCCGGCCCAGCCCGGGGTCGGATGGGCCAGCGCCCCGGCCAGGCCGGCCAGCACCGCGACCAGATACCGTGGCGTCTCCCGGTGGATCCAACCCCTCGTCACGCCGCCGAGCCTAAGCCCGCCCGCCGGCTGCCGGCGAGGAACCCTTTGCGGTCCCCTCGACGGGCTCCTGGTTCCGGACGACCGCGGGCGCCGGGATGTCGGGGATTGGCTTTCGGGACGAATCCGGCAACCGTCGCGTGACGAACGACTCCGCCGCCAGCCCTCCCCCCGAGCGCATGACCGAATCCCGTGAACGACGACTGCTGCTGTTGCTGGCGGCCGTGCAGTTCACCCATGTGATGGATTTCATGGTGATGCTGCCGATGGGGCCGCAACTGATGCGCGAACTGGACATCGGCCCGGTCGGCTTCAGCGCGCTGCTGGGCTGCTATTCGGTGGCCTCCGGCCTCGCGGGCCTGATCGGCTCGACCTTCATCGACCGGTTCGAGCGCCGGTGGCTGCTGGTGGCCAGCTACCTCGGGTTCATCC
>JBIKMQ010000461.1:0-3124 GCA_044359215.1 Candidatus Chromulinivoraceae bacterium | reverse complement strand
GCATGCCGCGACCTACACCATCGGCCTCAAGGCCACGATCCGCGACCGCCAGGGATTGCCCCTCGAGGGGGCACGCTCCTTCAGGTTCTCGGTGATCCCCTTCTTCGAGCGGGATCCCGGGGCCCAGATGGTGATCTACGAGCCCGGGGCCGCCCGCATCCCGGATGCGGTGAAGTCCCAACTGGTGGGCTACAGCTCGGCCCAGGGCAGCAGCCACGTGGTCGTCCACGGATCGGCGGGCACGGCCGACCCGGAGGTGCCGGTCATCCTGGTCAACCAGAACACCGGCGCCACGGCCACCGTGCTGAGCAAGCCCGATGGCAGCTTCGCCAGCTTCATCCAAGCGGCCCAGGAAGACTTCATCGAGGCGGTCTTCGTCAACGGCAACGGCACCCGGATCACGGTGCCGGCGACGCGGCAGATTTACGACAACGGCCGTATCGGGCTCTACAAGTACGGCGGCATCCTCGAGGCCCAGAGCGACGGAGGTCCGGTACAAATCCAGATCGAGCCCCAGGCGATCAAGGAACGGACGGTCTTCAAGGTGGATGTCATCTCGGTGCAGAAGTTGGCGGAACTCACCAAGGGGGTCCTGCCGTCGGGAGGTGCCAAGGCCCTCCCGGGCATCAGCATCGCCATCGACCAGGGCGAGACCCCGACGGGCGATGCCGAGGTGTCCATCCCTCTGGATCCCACCACCCTCGGGCTCGACCCCGGCGTGAATCCAGAGGACGCCGGATTCGCGTTGACCCTGCCCGTCGAGGTGGACGGCACGGTGGTCTACGTCACGGTCGACAAGATGCGGTACGAGAAGGGCCGCCTGTTCACCAACACCTGCCCGTTCAAGGGGGTGTATTCCGCGAACATTGACGACAATGTGATTGCGGCGAGCGCAAATTTCCTGGGGCCGAGCGGACTGATCATCAATTTCGCCCAAATGGCGATCCCGGTTATGGTGTCTGCCAAGAACGGTGGCATCACCGTCAATGGCTCTGTGGCCCAACTGTCGATCAGCGACTTGGATCGGATCGAGTTCGCGACCTTTCAGCAGTTGGCCCTGATGCCCCTGAGTTTAGGGCTCTCGGGTGCTGTCAGTGTCCCTTTCGATGCCCTAGGCTCGACGGCCGACCTGGTGGAAGAGGTGCTGAGCGGAGCCGCGGTGCCGGTACAAGGGGCTTTGGTGTCGTTCCGCACGCCGTTGAATGCCGCTCAAGGTGAGATCACTCCAGGATTAGTTTGTGCGATCTCGGACCAGTCCGGTTGCTATTCGCTGGTTGGCCCGGGCAGCATTAAAGGGACCTATCTGGCGGCGACCCATCCCCGCTTGGGTCGCGCGCGGGATGTCGATTTCTCCGTGCTCGATGTACTCGACATCGGGACCAAAAGTTATTTGGCCCGAAACGTGTTTTTCGGCATCGAAGACGAGGAGTTTGCCCGGGTCAAACCTACGATCCTCGTCTCTCAGGTCCCCGAGTCCCCGGCAGTCGGCCAAGAGGTGAGTCTCCAGGTGGATGTCTTCACCGCGCCCTCGGTCCAGACCTCCGTCATGATCGGCAACCCCTCGTTGAAAACCCTCGTCTTGGGTCAGGAGGTCACGGCGGGTGATCTGGAGAAGATCGGCGAACCGCAGACCCAGGGCCTTGCCCCCGGACATTCCCGAACGACGGCGAAGTTCCGGGCGTTGAAGAGCCTGAATGCCACTCTTCGGATCCTCGCCAAGGGAACCAGTTCGCGGTTTGGAACCTTCGCCACGGCCCAGGATTATGTCATGTCCTTCGGATTCTCGCGACCGGTCATCAGCAATCCGCTGCCGGTCGCTGACCCGACCGACAAGGAAGCGCCGCGGGTAGTTCGCGTGAGTCCACGGTCGGGTGACCACCTGTATCCGGGCCAACCGGTGCAGATTGTCTTCAGCGAACCGATCGACCAGGCGAGCCTGCAGGCACCCGATGCTGCCAATTTCAGCGGTCAGGCCCTCGGCCCTGCCAAGACCCTCAGTGCCGACCAGCGAGTCCTCACTGTCTCCCGACGGGACCCATCCGCATCCGCCGGGGCGGTTGTGACCCTCACGCTCGGTGGCGGCATCAAGGATCTTTCCGGGAACACGCTTTCGCCGAGCAAATCCATTTCCTACCGATCGGGTTCGATGCAGTTGACCGCCCTCCCCGGCGTGGCATCCGGAGGAGGAAGTGTATTGGATGGCGCCTTCTGCTACGTGCTGGATCGCAGCAGCCCCGGCCGGGTGCGGATCTTCGATGTTTCCGATTTGAACGCGCCCTTCCAAGTGGGGGATTTTCCGGAACTCGCTGCGGCCGCCGCCGGGGCGCCCTTCAGCGCGATTGATTTTCCCCGGGACCTGGTGTTGATCCGCGATTGGAGCCATGTGCCGGGTGTTGATGAAAGTGGCAAACCGTTGGCGGCCACACGGCGAACCCTTCTGGCGATTGTGGGAGGCAAGGTCGGCGCGGGTGCGACGAATTCCGCCGGCGACCGGGTGGTCCAGAGTGGCCAGTACCTCACCCTTCTTGATGTGAGCAACCCGGCCTCTCCGGTGTTGGTGCAGAACGTCCAACTCACGTTGCGGCCTTCGACGGTTCCCAAGATCGTCTGGCGACCGCCGTTCCTCCATTACCTCGAGAACAGCGCCGACACCCATTTCGTGGGCACGATCGATCTTCAGGAGTTGCTCATTGGCTTCAGTGTCCCGCGTGCTCGTCGTGCTGAGGTGTTGGGTGGAGGCCGGGCCGGAGTCGACGTCAACGGAGACGGGGACTACACGGATGCAGATCCCGGGGAACAGTTGCCGTTTCCCAACCTCCAGGAGGTGACCGAATTCATGGGATTCCGAGGGGCTTACGAAGTCCTTCCTCATGCCGCGCAGCGCGTCGAGGACTTCGACATCGAGGGGGGAGCCCTCGCGGTCGTCCGGTCAGTCTCGGGCCTCGCACCGCCAATTCCCCCGACGGCCGCGCCTGAGTTTCGACTGCTTTCGGCCAACAATCAGGATCTTCCTCCGCAGTCCGGGTTTCTCAAGTTCTTGGCAGGTGCCCGACCCAAGCGGTTGGCCTTGGCCCCGCGCACCAAACTGACCGATGGGCGCATGATGAATCTCGCCTTCGTCTCC
>JBIKMQ010000459.1:0-3125 GCA_044359215.1 Candidatus Chromulinivoraceae bacterium | reverse complement strand
CGTCCAGGAAGGGGGCGGGTGAATAGGCCCCCATGCCGCCGGTGTTTGGGCCCTGGTCGCCGTCGAAGATGCGCTTGTGGTCCTGGGCTGTCGGGAAGAGTCGTGATGTTCGCCCATCACAAAGCGCATGGAGCGAAATCTCGGTTCCCTCCAGCAGCTCCTGGATGACGATCCTCGAACCCGCTTCTCCAAAGGCGCCGCCCAGGAGGATGTCGTCGATGGCCTTCTCGGCCTCGGGGATGGAATGGGTCAGCAGGACCCCCTTGCCCAGGGCCAGCCCATCGGCCTTGACCGCGCACCGGCCATCCAGTTCCGCAGCGAATCGGCGCGCCGCCCGGGAGTCGGCGAAGATTCCGGAGCGCGCGGTGGGGATTCCATGCCGCAGCATGAATTCTTGAGAGAACGCCTTGGAGGATTCGAACCGGGCGGCAAGCCGGTTGGGCCCCCAGATCCGTAGTCCTGCCGCTTGGAAATGGTCGACGATGCCCAGCGCAAGGGGGTTGTCCGGACCGACGACCGTCAGATCGATGCGCTGTCGCAGGGCTTGATCCCGGAGCGCATCCAGCGCGTCGGCCGGAACCGTCAGATTGGTGACGGGATCACCGGAACGGAGACGGACCCCTGAAGTACCCGCATTGCCCGGGGCGCAGATCAGTTCGGTGACATGCGGCGAGCTTGCGAGTTTCCAAACCAAGGCGTGCTCACGTCCACCAGACCCAATGACCAAGACCTTCATCCTTCGGGTCAGTCAAACAGCGCCGAGGTCCATGAGGAAGCGGATTTGCAGCCTTGCTCCAGGCGTTCAGGCGATCCGTCCTCCTGCGGTGACTGACGGGATCGATGTCGGTCGATGCCCGTCTCAATCGGGGGGTGAGCCACGGGACGGGCGCAGGCTGAAGAGGGCGCCGTGGGCCCATTCCCTGATGGGATTCGCGAAGAAAGGGCGTTTTCGATGAAGCCAACTCCGGCGATGCGCCCCGATGGCTTCGATGAAGCTGCGGGTGCCGATTGCCACGCCATCGCTGAAATGACGGATTCGGCCCATCAATGGGTTCAATGGCCGTGAAGCGTCCTTGCGAGGCATCGGTGTGGCGAGCCGGGCTGTTTCGTGGGGCCGGGATCAAGATGGTTCGTGGGGATTGGATGCGTGGAGGCGGGATGGTCCGTAGGATGGGAGGCGTGTTGATCCGTGGAAGTTCCCGGAGCTCAGCGGAGAAGCTTCCACGGATCGATTCGGTTGATTCAACAGGCGATGGATTCAGCCCAGACTGCGGCGCAGTTCGGCGATCCAGGCGAGGCCGCGCAGGCGGCGGCGCTCGAGTTCGGCGGCATCCGGCACCTCGGATGCCGGTGGTGGTGGTTTCGGGACCGGTGGCCGAGCCGGTGGGCGGACGCGCAGGCGGCTGATGCCGAGGTCCTCTTCGAAGCGGTCGGGTTGGAGAAGATTGGAGAGCTTGAGGGCTCCGACGTTGCGGCGAGTGGCGAGGATCTCGCGCTGCAGGTAACGCACGACATGCTCGATGTCCGCCAGCGTGTGTCCGGCTCGCAGCAGTTCAAACCACTGACGCTCGCGGTCATAGCGCATGGGGAGTTCCTGCCCGGTGAGCCGGCAGTAGAGCTCGTGTGCCCGGGCGATCTGGGCGGCATCAACTGACGTGGGCGGCTTCATGTTCGGCGAGGGGTTCCGGGGATTGGAGTCCGGGGACACAAGGCATCTGGTCGATGGCGTGGCGAACGTGCTCCACGCCGATCTGGTTGCGTTCGGCGACGGCCGCCGCCAGCCATGCGGCGCGTGCGAGCAACTGGAGGCTGCGAGGGAACCCACCGCTGGCACTGGCCAGCATCTCGGCCCCGGGTGGTGCCAGAACGGTCGGACTGAGGCCGACCTTGCGCAGAGCCGTGTGGAGGTATTCGGTGAGCCGTGCCGAGGGCCAGGGCAAGAGGCGGAAGTGGCCGCCGAGTCGGGAGTACAGGGCCCGTTGATGGCGCAGGCGCAGGGCGGACAGCAGGTACTCATCGCCGATGAGGACGAGGGAGAACAGAGGGCGCTCGGGCAGGTTGAGACCGAGCAGGAGCCGGATCTCCTCCAGGGCCGCGGCCGAGTAGTTCTGCGCCTCGTCGAGGACGAGGACCAGGGAGCGGCGTTCGAGTTCGCCCAGGGCTTGTTCGATGCGGGCCAGGTTGGTCTCGCGCCGGAAGCCCGAAGCCTTGCCGAGGCGTTGGGCCAGGCAGGACAGCACGCTGGAGCCACTGAGGGTGGCGTGGGTCAGTGCCAGCGGGAGATGGATGCGGTTATCAAGACCGCGCATCCAGCGGCCGACGAGGGCGGACTTGCCGACGCCATTGGGGCCAGTGAGTAGGACGGGCGTGCGGAGCGCGGCGGCGTGGTCGAGGTGGCGGCGGAGCAGGACCAACTCGGGAGCATCGACCCAAGCGTCGACCTCGTGGGCGAAGGGGACATCGGAGGCGCCCCAGCGGCGGGCGAGGTCTTGGAGATCAGCGTTCAACATGGTTGGTGTTGCCAGAGATCTGGCTGTTGAGGTGGAGGTTAACGGGGCGGGCCAGACCAAAGGACTGGCCACGGTAGGAGACCTCGACCCGGGCGAGGGTCCATGGGTCGAAGCAGAGTTGGACCTCAAGGCCCCGGAGGGCGGGATCGACCTCGTAGAGGTGGCAGTCCAGACGGAGGGTGCCGTCCTTGCGCACGGTGCGGTTCACCCGGCTGAAGAAGAGGCGGTCGAGATCGAGGGTTGCATCGAGACTTCGGATCTGGTGTGAGGCGTTGTGGAAGCGGGTCTGGGGCGGTTGGTCTGTGCCTTGGTGGACGCGCACGTGGTAGACGCTCTGAAGCCAGTCGGCCAACCGGCCGTTGAGTTCGTCGAGGGTGGCAGGACCGTGTCCCGGGCGACGTTGGAGCGCCTCGAAGTCCTCCTGAACGGTTCGGAAGAACCGCTCGATCTTGCCCTTGCTCCAGGCGTGGTAGGGCTTTGCGTGGAGGAGGCGGATATTGAGGTTGGCACAGACCAGGCGGGTGTGGTCGTTGACGAAGGGGCCGCCTTGATCGGTATAGAGCTTGCGTGGCAGGCCGCGGCGGCGGAGAGCCTCCTTGAGGGTGGCATGAAAAC